>JBAQGP010000382.1:0-4435 GCA_049287845.1 Solirubrobacteraceae bacterium
GGGGGGTGGTTGATGTGGCAGCCGCTGCGGTCGGCCCAGGCGATGACCAACGCGGAGAACCACCCCGCCACGGCGTTCGTCAGCGCCCGGACGGCCGCCCATCGCGACCCGCTCTCGGTCGAGCCGCTCTACCTGCTCTCCGAGCTCTATCAGGCCGCCAACGACGCCCCCGGTGCGCGCGCAGAGCTGGCGAAGGCCACCGAGGTCCAGCCGGACAACCCGCGCCCCTGGGTACTGCTGGGACTGATGGACTTCCATAGCGGGCGGCTCTCAGATGCCATCGCCGAGATGAAGCGCGTGCTGGTGCTCGAGCATCCCAGCGACGTGGACACGCTCAACGCGGATACGGTCATCGGACAGTCGAAGGCCCAGCTCGCCCAGCAGCGAGCCGCTCGGCGCAGCGCGGCCCGCGCCAGGTCGCGACGGCAGCGCCAGGCTCGAGCAGCGCGTCGGGCAGCGAGGCGGGGGGCGCGGCCTCACAGACGCCGCTGAGCATGTCCATGACGCTTCGTATTGTCAGCGCACCGCGCGCGCCAGTAGGAGCCGGCGCGCCATCGGAGGGCCCGCCGCAGCGCGCACCTCGATCTCGCCGAAGGCGAAGTCGCGCAGCAGCTCATGCAGCGAGCGCGCCGTGTAGAGGTGCAGGTGGTCACCCAACGGCTCGGAGTAGCGCTCGATCCCGCCCATGAGCAGCCGCAGCCGCCCGTGGCTGGGCGTGGTGAGCAGCACACGCCCCCGTGGGGCCAGGACACGGCGCACCTCCGAGAGCCAGCGGGCGGTGTCCGCAACATGCTCGATCACCTCGCTGGACCAGACGACGTCGTAGGCACCGTCATCGAAGGGGAGCGGTTGGTCGACTGCGACCAGGCGGAGGTCGAGCTCCGGGTGTCGGCGACCCGCCCGTTCCAGGGCGGCCTGCGCCACGTCGGCGGCCGTTACCCGAGCGCCCGCGCCGGTCATGTCGGCGGCGAGGTCGCCGGTTCCACAGCCGAGGTCCAGCACGCGGTCGCCACGGGCGACGTTGGCCAGCGCGAACTGTCGGCGGGGCGCGTGGTCGGGAGGGTCCAGCTCCTCGGGTAGGCGCTCCCAGAGCTCCTCGTAGTAGTCCTTCACGGCGTGACCGTATCGTCCATGGATCTCTCGTCGCCGGTCGGCACGCGAGGACTGGACATGTGCGCCGCCACCGGGATACAGTGCCGCGCGGGGAACACTGACGTCCAGCCCATGCCCACCGCGTGAAGCTCGCCTACGACAGCCGCCCCGCCCGCGTATGGGACGGGGTCGGCCGCTACGCGGGCTGCCTGCTGGACGCCTTGGCCCAGTCTGGGCGCGGGGAGATCGTCGAGAGCCGGGACCCGCGTCGTGGCGACATGTTTCACTCGCCCTGGATCGAGGGTGCCCCGCTGCGCTCGCCGGTGCCGTCGGTCGTCACGCTGCACGACCTCATCCCGCTCAAGCGGGCCGGGGATTACCTGCGCACGGGCCTGCGCTTCAAGCTGCGCTACCTCGCCGTCCAGCGGGCGACGATGGTGATCGTTCCCACCAGGGCGGTGGCCGATGACGCCATACGGGCTCTGGAGATCCCCGCGGACCGGATCGAGGTCATCCCCCAGGCCGCGGCCCCCGCGTTCTGGCGGCGCCCCGCGGAGGAGGTGGCAGCGGTCCGCGAGCGCTACCGGCTGCCGGACCGCTATCTGCTCTGGGTCGGCACCATGCGCAGACCCAACCCGCGCAAGCGGGTGGTGCCGTTGGCGCGCGCGGGCCGGTCGATGCCCCTCGTCCTCGCCGGCCCGGTGAGCCGCTGGGCCAGGGAGATCCCCGGAGTGCAGCTCACCGGGGCGGTCCCCGACGACGAGCTCGCCGCCATCTACAGCGGCGCCCACGCGCTGGTGTTCCCGTCCGACGAGGAGGGCTTCGGGCTCCCGCCGGTGGAGGCTCTGGCGTGTGGCACCCCGGTGGCCGCCTGTGACGTCCCCGCCCTGCGTGAGGTGCTCGCCGGCCGGATCACGCTCTCCGACGTCAATGATCTCGATGGCCTCGTTCGCCACGCCGAGGGGCTCTCGCGCCCGGTGCCACCGCCGCCACAGTGGAGCTGGGACGACGTCGCCGCAGCCACCTGGGAGGTCTACGAGCGCGCCCTGCTCTCGGGCTCGGGCGGACGGGGGCGGCCTCAGGACGACGCACGCAGTCCCGGCGGCGCCGCGCGCGTCCGCCGTTCCTGAACCAGCCGCCGACGGCACGTCGCGGGCCGCCCGAGCGGCGGCTGTGGGATCATGGGATCACATGAGGACGCGCGCGGTGGGGACCGTTCTCGCGCTGGTGCTCTGCGCGCCGGCGGCGGCTCAGGCCGACACCGTGCTGGTGGAGAACGCTCACAGCGGCGGCCACTACGCCGCCACCAACACCACCAGCCCCGGCGGCGGCATCTACCAGGACGTCGCGCTCAACACGTCCGCCGGCCAGCTCGTCTGCGCGTCGGCGTGGCTGCGCACCCAGCTGCCCAGCACCGGCGCCTCGGGCACGTTCTCGCTCTACCTCCGGGGCACCTCGGCGGTCAACGGCGGGGCGACGACGTACGGCGGCCTGGGCAACCTCGGCAACTGGACCCAGGCTCAGACGTGCGTGGAGGCCACCGGCAGCCACAGCTCGCTGCGCATCCAGCTCTACCCCACCCCCGGATCGCCCACCACCGAGATCGATGACGTCAACGTCGGCGCCTCTCTGGCGGCCAACGGCGGCTTCGAGGATGGCGGCGGCCCGTGGGCGCCGTACCCCGGCACCACGTCCAACTACGTCGTCTACGCCAACGCGCCGGGCGCTCCGCCGGCCTACAGCGGCACGCACTTCGCCGCCACCAACACCAGCTCCAGCGGAGGCGGCATCTACGAGGACATGGCGCTCAACACCAGCGCCGGCCAGACCGTCTGCGGGTCAGCGCGGGTCCGGACCGAGTATCCCAACACGGGCGCCAGCGGTGGCTTCGCCCTCTGGCTGACCGGCACCTCCGCGCACGACGGCTCGAGCGTGCGCTACAGCAGCCTGCCCGAGGGCAGCTGGTCCCTGGTTCAGACCTGCGTCGAGGCCACCGGGAGCCACACCAACCTGCGCGTTCAGTTCTATCCGGCGGTCGGGTCGCCCACCGTCGAGGTCGACGACGTCAACGTCCAGGAGTCGCTCGCGGTCAACGGCGGCTTCGAGGACGGCGGCGGCCCGTGGGCGCCGTACCCCGGCACCAAGTCCAACTACGTCGTCTACGCCAACGCGCCGGGCGCTCCGCCCGCCTACGGCGGCACGCACTTCGCCGCCACCAATACGACCTCGGGCGGCGGCGGCATCATCCAGGACATCCCGCTCAAGACCTCCGCCGGCCAGACGATCTGCGGGTCAGCGGAGGTGCGAACCGAATATCCGGACACGGGGGCGACGGGCACGTTCGCGCTGTGGCTCACCGGAGGCGGGGCTCACGAGAGCGGCGCCAGCACCTACGCCGGCCTGAGCAACGGAGCCAGCTGGTCGCCGGTCCAGGCGTGCGTCGAGGCCACCGGCAGCCACAGCAACCTCCGCGTCCAGTTCTATCCCAAGCCCGGCGCGCCCACCACCGAGCTCGACGACGTCGACGTCAACGAGTCGCTGGCCGCCAACGGCGGCTTCGAGCACGGCGGCGCTCCGTGGGCCATCTATCCCGCCACGAGCTCCAACTACCGGGTGTACGCCAACGGCCAGGTGACCGAGACCGTCGCGCCACCGCCGCCGTCCCCGGTCCAGCCGACTCCACAGCCGACCCCGATCCCGACCCCCCGGGCCAAGCACGCGCTCAAGGTCAAGCTGCTGATGAAGTGGAGCTGGCGCTTTGGCACCACCACGTTGCGGTCCGCCCGGGTCGGGCGCTTTCCGCACAGCACCCGGCTGAGGGTGTCCTGCAAGGGCCGGGGCTGCGGGCGGCCGGCGAAGGTGAGCGCCGCCGGGCCGAAGGGCGTGCGCCGGCTGCTCCGGCGGCTCACAGGCCACCGCTACCGGGCCGGCGATGTCCTCACCATCACGTTCACGGCCCGGGGGTGGAAGCGCGAGCGGGCGCGCATCACCATCCGGGACGGGCGGCTGCCGCGGGTGTCGCGAGCCTGACCCGTTGTCGCATCGGCGTGCTCCGTCGCGCGCGCTCGCGGCGGACGGAGCCGATACGCTGACAAGCTCGGCGGGGTCGTCGTGTAGACGGTGGGAGCGCGGGTTGACGACGTCTCCGGCCTCTCGCCGCGCGCCCCGCTGGCTGGCCGACAACGGATTCGAATGGATATTCAGACTCGCGAGAGCCCGGCCGTCCCTGGTCCGGATACCTGCACGCAGTGCGCTGACGGCGGCTACACCGGCGTCGGGTTCAATCCGCGATGAGCGCCGCCGACCCCCGCCTGCGTCGCGTCGGCCACAGCATCATCAAGGC
>JBAQGP010000383.1:0-2232 GCA_049287845.1 Solirubrobacteraceae bacterium
GTGGTGCGGCCCGTGCCGGCAACTCGGCCCGGTGCTGGAGCGCGGCGTCGCCGCCCGTGAGGGCAAGGTGGAGCTGGCCAAGGTCGATGTCGACGCCAGCCCCCGGGTGGCCAGCGCCTTCGCCATCCAGAGCATCCCGGCGGTCAAAGCGTTTCGCGACGCCCGCGTGGTCGCCGAGTTCGTCGGCGCGCAGCCGCCCGCCTCGGTCAACAGCTTCCTGGACTCGCTCCTGCCCTCCGAGGCCGACGGCCTGGTGGCCGAGGGGGACGAGGCGTCGTTGCGCCGTGCGGTGGAGCTCGAGCCTTCGCGGGCCGACGCCGTCGTGCCGCTCGCCCGCATCCTGCTCGGCCGCGGCGACGCCGACGGCGCGCTGGCCCTGCTCAAGGACGTCCCGGGCAGCTTCGCCGCCGACGGACTCGCCGCCCGGATCGAGCTCGAGCGGCGCGACCCGGCCCTCGACCTCGGCGACGCCTTCGCCGCGCTCGACGCAGGCGATCAGGAGACGGCGCTGGACCTGCTCATCGGGGCTCTGCCCAGCGCCGACGGGGCCAAGGACGACATCCGCCGGGTGGTCGTGGGGATCCTGGACGAGCTGGGCGTCGAGAGCCCGCTCGCCCGCGAGTCGCGCCGGCGCCTGGCCAGCGCCCTGTACTAGCTGCGCGCATCCGTACGAGCCACCCGCGCAGACCGGGCCCAAGGGCTCGCGCGACGCGGCGGGGCGTACCCGCCATCCCGGTTCTATACGGCCAGTGTCAGCTGCTCGACATCGGAGGCTGACGTCGCCTCCAGTCCGGCGACGCGGACCCCCAGCAGACGCACCGGTCGCGGCGCGGCGAAGCGGCGTAGCAGGTCGAGCGCCACCGGCAGCACACGGTCGACCGATGCCACCGGCTGTGCCAGCGTGCGGGCCCGCGTGTGGGTGGAGAAGTCATCGAGACGCACCTTGATCCCGATCGTCCGGCCACGGCGCTCCTGGCGGATCAGCGTCGAGCACAGCTGCTCGGTGAGCCGTTCCAGGACCTCCTCCAGCGCGGCCCCGTCGGTGATGTCGTAGTCAAACGTCGTCTCCCGGGACTCCGAGATGACCTTGCGCTCCTCGGTGACCGGGCTGTCGTCCTCGAACCGGGCCCGGCTCTGCAGAGCCGCGGCGAACCGCGCACCGAATCCGACCGCGAGCTGCTCGGGCTCAGCGGCGGCGAGCTTGGCCAGCGTGTCGAGCCCCGAGCGTTCGAGCCGCTCCGCTGTCTTGGGGCCAATGCCGGGAATCAATCCGCACGGCGACTGGGCAAAGCGCTCGCGCGCCTGTTCGGCGGTCAGGATGACGAACCCGCGCGGCTTCTCCGCGTCGGAGGCGACCTTGGCCACCAGCTTGTTGGGTCCGATCCCGATCGAGCAGTGCAGCCCCGTCTGCGTGGTGACCTGCCGCACCAGTCGCCGCATCTCTGCGTGGGGTGCCGGCAGCCCGGAGAGGTCGAGGTAAGCCTCGTCGAGCCCGATCACCTCCACCTGGCCGGAGCACGCGCGCACCAGCGCCATCACCTCCCGCGAGGCCTCGCGGTAATAGGGGAAGTCCGGCGACAGGTAGACCCCATCAGGGCACAGGCGCCGGGCCCGCGCCGCCGGCATCGCGGAGCCCACACCGAAACGGCGCGCCTCATAGGAGGCGGTCGTGACCACCGCACGCGGCCCGCTGCCGGCCACGATCACCGGCCGCCCACGCAGCTCCGGCCGCCGCCGCAGCTCGACGGACACGTAGAACGCGTCCATGTCGACATGGGCGATGCAGCGCGCCGCCATGCTCTGAGACAGTAGGCCACCGCCCAGACGATCTTCGCGGAGGCCGCAGACGGCACCCGCAGGAGGCTCGCCGGCAGCCCCCGCACGGCAGAGCGCCCCCGGCCCGCCATGGCGGCGGACCGGGAGCGCTCTGGCGCTGCTGGACGGCTCGCTACTCGCTGGACCAGACCGTGCCGACGCCGGCAAAGCCGAGCGCAGACGCGGTGTTCTGGTTGAGATCCCAGTCGCGGCCGCCCGCGTAGGGCCCGCGGTCGTCGACGACCGCGGTCACGGTCCGGCTGCCGTAGTGGAGCACGACCTTGGTCCCGCACGGCAGGGTCCGGTTGGCGAGACCGAGTCCGGCGTGAAAGCCGCACGCCGTGTTGCCGGAGTCGTCATACCAGGAGGCCAGGGCCGGCCGCAGCACCTTGACGGTGCCGGCCGGGCGCACCGCCC
>JBAQGP010000384.1:0-5252 GCA_049287845.1 Solirubrobacteraceae bacterium
GGCCGATGGCTACCACGAGCGCCAGCGGGCTCGGCGCCGCGACGGCCCATCGTGAGCGGCGCTGCGCGCGTCTGAGCGACCGCGGTCGCCCGGTATCGTCGGCGCATGAAGCTCATCGCGCTCGGAGACCGGGATCCAGCGCATCTCACCCACCGTGAGATCGACGCCACGTTGGCTCTTCTCTCCGCTGAGGTCGACTGCCGCTGGGTCCCCACCGACAGCACTCCGGCCGCGCAGCTTGACGGCGTGCAGGGCGTCTGGCTGCTGCCCGGCACCCCATACCGCGACGATGACGCCGCGCGAGCGGCGATTCACCACTGCCTGGCCACGGGGACGCCGTTTCTCGGTACCTGCGGCGGGTTTCAGTACGCCTGCGTCGAGCTGGCCCGGTCGTGGGCCGGGGTGAGCGACGCGGCGAGTGCCGAATTGCATCCTGACGCCGACGCCCTGGTCGTCGCGCCGCTGGCGTGCACGCTCTACGGCGAGCGCCGGACGGTCACGCCGGTCGCCGGCACGCGGCTGGCCGCCATCTGCGGCACCGAGCCGTTCGAGGGCTATCACCACTGTGGCTACGGCCTGGCCGACCCCTACGAGGAGGTGCTGGCCGAGGCCGGCGTGGTCATCTCCGCCCACGCCCCCGACGCGGGCGTGGAGGCGATCGAGCTGCCCGGCCACCCGTTCTTCATGGCCACCGCGTTCCAGCCGCAGGTGGGCAGCGGCGAGAGTGGCGTCGTGCCCGCCCTGATCGGGGCTCTCGTGGACGCCGCCGCCCGGCTGCAACCTCCGGCCTGACCACTCGTCGCCCGCCGGCGGCGGGCTCGGACCGGCTCCAGCCGCGGGCGTACCATGTCGTAGGCGCCGCCGAGGGCGCCTCCGGTCCGCGGGCAGGGACTCTCCCACCTCGTGTGAGACGACATGACCAGCCGAGCAGGCGACCTGCGGGCGGCTCGGTCAGCGGACGCCGAGGCCGCCGACGGAGGATCGTCATGAATCTCGAGCATTGCCGGAAGGACGCCAAGGGGCTGCTGCGCGCCGTCAGAGCCGGAGACGCCGACGCGCTGGCGCGCGCCCGGGCGGTCGTGGGCGAGCGCGTACAGCAGCGCTTCGCTCTCAGCGACGCCCAGCACGTGGTGGCCAACGAACGGGGCTACCGCTCGTGGCCGGTGCTCGCACGTGCGGTGGCTGAGCCCGCTCGCGCCGAGTCGGTGGTCGAGACGGGCCTTCAGTACCGGCCGGGAGATCGCGTCCGCGTCTGGGTCCTGCACCGCGAGCGGCGGGTGTCGGTCTCAGACCACGGGATGGCGCTCCAGAAGGCCGGCGCGCCATCAGGCAGGGAGCGCGCGTGCGCACAGGTGCACGCGGAGCTGGACGTCAACATCACCCGCGGTGGGGTCATATGGCTGCCTGTGGTGGCCGTGGGACCCAGCGAGGAGGCCGTGGCGCGGCGGGTCGGTCGCGCGTCGCTCGTCTTCTTCCAGGAGCTCCTGGAGCAGGAGCGCGTGTGACGTGTGGCGGCGTGGAGGTCAGCGCGAGCTCGTCGGTGACGAGGGTCGGCAGTGGGGCCCAGGCGCGTAGCGCCGGCGGCGAACGTCTGCGGCGGTGCCGTGCGTTGCTCCACTACAGTTGTCTGATCTTGGGACAGGACGTCTCGGAAACGGAGGGCCCATGAGCCTGGAGCTGATTGGCGCGCGGGAGACCGCGGACGGGATCGCGGTGACCTTCGTCACCGAGCGCGGGATCGAGCCCCTCGAGGGAAGCCGCGACGAGATTGCCCGGCTGGCTACGGTGATGCAGCAGGTGAGCGCGCTGGCGGCGATCAACGACAACGAGCGCGTGTGGATCGACGAGGTCGCCGTTGGCGACGCGATCGTCAAGCTGGGGCTGAACCCGGGCCGGCAGGGCCGGGTCAAGATCATCCGCCGCTAGGGGCGCCCCAGGTCGGCGTCGGCGCCGCGTAGACGATGGAAGTGCGTCAAATCATCGAGGAGGGGCATTCCTAGACTTGACGCCATGGCCTCCAGCCGCAAGATCATGACCCTCAGCAAGACCGTGGGGCGCCTACCGGGCCTCCGGCGCGTCCCGGTCGTCAAGCTGCTCTCCGCCGCCGAGGTGGCCCTTCTGGCCCGCGACCACCTCGCCCGGCTCAGCCCCCGCGAGCGCCGTCGGCTGGTCTCGCTCGTCAGGGTGGGGCGGGGCGGGCGGAGCCGTCTGACGGCGGCCGAGCGCGAGGAGCTCGAGGGCCTCCTGGCCAAGCTGCAGGGGCGGCAGCTCGTGGGTGAGGCCATCGATCGGTTGTCGCCGGTGCCGCTTCCGCGGCGGCTGGTGTTCGGGGCCAAGAATCATTCATAACCTCTAAGTTCTGGCCGACAGAACTGCGCAATCACGCAAGAAATGCATGGTTGTACATGAGAAACTGAACCTATGACCCGCGTCGAGCGCACAGCGAACCTGGCCGGAGTGGTGCTCCCGTTCATCGGGACGCTGGCCGCGATCGTGATGCTGTGGAACCGCGCGGTGGACCTCACCGACCTGCTTGTGCTCGTGGTCATGTACATGGTGACCGCGGTCGGGATCACCGTCGGGTTTCACCGGCTCCTCACCCACCGCGCCTTCGCCAGCTATCCGTGGGTGGAGCGCACGTTTGCCGTGCTGGGCTCGCTGTCGGTCCAGGGCTCGGTCATGGACTGGGTGGCCGACCATCGCAAGCACCATGCCCACACCGACCGCGAGGGCGATCCGCACAGCCCCCACGTCGGACACGGCAGCGGGCTGCCGGGGCTCTGGCACGCGCACGTCGGCTGGCTGCTGGAGACCCAGGGCCAGGCCGACTGGAAGAAGTACGCCGCCGAGCTCTACGAGGACCCGACGATGCGGCTCATCGGCCGGCGGTTCCCGCAGCTGGCCGTGCTCTCACTGGTCATCCCGACCGTGGCCGGCTGGGCGCTGCACGACTTCACCGCGGCGGGAGCCCTGCGGGGCCTGGTCTGGGGCGGGTTGGTCCGGATCTTCTTCGTGCACCATGTGACGTGGTCGGTGAACTCGGTATGCCACTTCTTCGGCAGGCGGCGTTTCAACATCGACGACCACTCGACGAACGTGGGCTGGCTGGCCGTGGTCTCCCTGGGCGAGTCCTGGCATCACAATCACCACGCGTTCCCGCGCTCGGCCTATCACGGCCTGCGCTGGTGGGAGCTCGACCCCTCCGGCGTGATCATCGCGGGGATGCAGAAGGTGGGGCTGGCCTGGAACGTGGTGCGGATCAGCCCCGAGCGCCAGCGCGCCCGAGCCGTCGCCGCATCCTGACCGGCGTCATGTCGCCGGCCCCGCGCTGAGGGTCAGGCCGCGGCCGCCGCGGCGGCGCACTCCGAGCACAGTCCCGAGATGACGACCTCGACGGCGCGCGCGCTGAAGCCGGCGCACGCCGAGGCCCGCTCGAGCACGGCGGTGTCAAGCTCGCCGTCCAGGTCATCCACGCGACCGCACCCGCGACACACGGTGTGCTGGTGGGGCTGGGTGCGTGCGTCGTACAGCGCGGCGCCCGCGCCGGCGTCGATCCGGCGAACCAGCCCCAGATCCACCAGCAGCTCGAGCGCGGCGTAGACCGTCGGCGTCGAGGTCCCGGGCAGCTCTCGTCGCACCGCGGTGCGGATCTCGTCGGCGGTGGCATGGCGGCCACGGCGGCGCAGCTCCCGCATGATCACGAGCCGCTGCGGAGTGGCGCGCTGACCGCGCTGGTGCAAAAGCTCGACGAGGTCGGTCGGGGGGGCGGGGATGTCAGGTCGGCGGGCCATACGGCTGGTTCCTCTAAGGGAGACCTAATTCTAACACAGTTGTTATAGTGACTTCCATGGTCGAGAGTTTGAGTCAGCTCCGCAACATCGACGAGCGCACCCTCCTGCTGCGCTACGTGCAGCCGGGCCTCGTCGGCCTGATCGACGGGACACTCTCGACCCTGGCGCCGATCTTCGCCGCGGCGCTGCTCTCGGGCTCGCACGCGGCGCTGTTCGTCGGGCTGGCTACCGCGCTCGGCGCGGGCATCAGCATGGGCTTCTCCGAAGCGCTCTCCGATGACGGCAGCGACACCGGCCGCGGCTCGGCGCTCATCCGCGGGGTGGTCACGGGGTCGATGACCGCATTCGGCGGGGTGTTCCACTCGCTTCCGTTCCTCATCCGCGACGTGCACACCGCGCTGGTCGTCGCCGGCATCGTGGTGGCGATCGAGCTCATCGTGATCTCGCTCATCCGCAAGCGGTTCCTGGCGGTCTCGCTGCGTACCAGCCTGCTCCAGGTCGCGCTCGGCGGGGCGCTCATCGTCGCCGCCGGAGTTGGCCTGGGCAGCGCCTAGTGGAGCTGGCCGGCAAGCACGTCGTCGTCACGGGGGCCGCCAGTGGCATCGGTCGCGCCTGCGCCACCCGCTTCGTGGCGGAGGGCGCTCGTGTGGTCCTGTGCGACCGCGAGGAGAAGCGCGTCCGCGCGGTGGCCGACGAGATCGGCGCGCTCGCCGTCGGCGCCGACGTGAGCCGGGAATCGGACATCAGCGCGCTCATCGCCGCGGCGCAGGACCATCACGGCCCGATCGACCTGTTCTTCTCCAACGCGGGCATCGCCGGACCGGCCGGTGGCCCCGAGGCGCCCGACGACGAGCTTGCGCTCACCTGGCAGATCAACGTCATGGCGCACGTGTGGGCGGCGCGTGCGCTGCTGCCCGGGTGGCTGGAGCGCGGCGAGGGCTACCTGCTGAGCACCGCGTCGGCGGCCGGGTTGCTGACCCAGGTCTCGGCTCTGGCCTACTCGATCACCAAGCATGCCGCCGTCTCCTTGGCCGAGTGGCTATCGATCACCTACGGCGACGCCGGCATCAAGGTCTCCTGCCTGTGTCCCCAGGGCGTCCGCACGCCGATGCTCGACATCGCGCTCGAGGACCCGGTGGGCGCGGCGCCGCTGCTGGCCGGCGGGCTGATGGAGCCCGAGGACGTCGCCGCCGTGGTCGTCGAGGGGGTGCGCGACGAGCGCTTTCTCATCCTCCCCCACACGGTGGTGGCCGACCACATGGCGCTCAAGGGGGCCCAACCCGAGCGTTGGCTGAAGGGGATGCGCCGGCTCGTGCGCCAGGCCCGAGACGGCTCGAAGACCTAGGGCCCTCGAGCTCTCGGTGCCGCCGGCCGGCTCTGGGCGACGCCGATGGCAAATCGCCGCCCAGAGAGCAGATTTACCGTCGGCGTCGTGCGGCGGCTCGCACCCCACGCTCGGGC
>JBAQGP010000385.1:0-1851 GCA_049287845.1 Solirubrobacteraceae bacterium
ATCCCCTCGAGCTCGGCACCCGCCTTGACCCGGCGTCGCGCGGCCACGAGGTCATCGTCGATCGTCAGGGCAATCCCGTCGGCGCGCAGCCGGTCGGCGATCGCCACGGGGAAGTCGCCTGGGATGACCGCGTCGCCGATCCCCAGCTGCGTCACCGCCCGAAGCACCACCTCGCGCTCGGCGCCCAGGCGGGACATCCCCTCCTCCACCAGCGCGCGCATGCCGAGGTCGATGAAGTCCAGAAGCTCGGCGTCCGGCAGCACGGCCGCGATCCGGTCGCGTTCCAGCCACGAGGTCAGGATCGCCTTGCGCCCGTCGACCTCGGCGAACAGCAGAGCATCGCCGATGCCCACCGGGATTTCGTGACGCATCGCCGGTGAGCGCTCGGTGTCGCCGTAGAGCAGGAGCGCGGGCATGTCCTTCACCTTACGGATCCGGCCCCTTGGCGGCGATGAGCGCCGCGATGCCGTCGAGGATCCGCGTCAGCCCGAAGTTGAACTCGGCATCGGGATCGTCGGGGTCATCCAGTGAGCCCGAGGCGATGGCTCGATGCAGCGACGGTCGCTCCTCGGCGCTGGTGAGCCGCGCCAGGAGCTGCCCGTACCCCGGCATCTGCGGTGCGCCGCCGCCGGCTTGGGCGAAGTCGAGGGCGAGCGTCACGTCGTTGCGCACGAAACCGCTCACGAGGAGCACGCAGGACAGCTTCTCCTGTTCGGCGAGCGGCGTGGCGCCCAGCGCCGCCAGGGCGTTGTCCAGCCAGGCGACGTTGTTGGGACCCAGCGGGGGCCCTGAGATCGGTACCCGCAGCGACCACGGGTGGCTGTGGTAGGCGATGCGCACACCGACGGCCCAGCGCGTGAGCCCGGCGCGCCAGTCCTCGTCGGCGCCGGCCGGCGGGGGCGTGCCCAGGGCGGTGTCCACCATCGTCGTGAGCAGCTCGTCCTTGGACGCCACATAGCGATACAGCGACATCGTCCCCACGCCGAGCTCCCGGGCGATGCGAGCCATCGACAGCGCGCTGACGCCCTCCGCCTGGGCGACCCGGATCCCGGCGTCGACGATGCGCGCCAGCGTCAGCCCCCGCCGCGGCCCCCGCGAGCCGGGCTCGCGCAGCCCCCACAGCAGCTCGAGGCTTGGGGGAAGCTGAAGATCGTCGGGGGGGTCGGGCATTTTCGCCGATGGCTTGACGTGTGCGGAAACTGCGTATAGGCTACGCACAATCGCGTATGTCATACGCAATTCCGTCTGCAGAGGATGACACATGACCAGTGACCTGACCATCGAGGCCGCCGGCCTCGAGAAGTCTTACAACTCGGCGCCCGTCGTCTCGGGAGTCGACCTGCGGGTGCCCCGGGCATCCGTGTTCGCCCTGCTGGGCCCCAACGGCGCCGGCAAGACCACGACCGTGCGCATGCTCGCCACCCTGACCGCACCCGACAGCGGGGTGGCGCTCGTCGCCGGCCGCGACGTGGTGGCGCAACGCGCGGCCGTACGCCGGCGGATCAGCCTCACCGGCCAGTACGCCGCGGTGGACGGGCTCCAGACCGGCGCCGAGAACCTGAGGATGATCGGCCGGCTCCAGGGTCTGTCCGCCTCGGCGGCGCGCGCCCGCGCCGCCGAGCTGCTCGAGCGGTTTGACCTGGTGGACGCCGGTGGGCGTCGGGTGGCCACCTACTCCGGCGGGATGCGGCGCCGGCTGGACCTGGCCGCTTCGCTGATGCGAAGACCGCAAGTGCTGTTCCTGGACGAGCCGACCACGGGGCTCGATCCGCGCAGCCGTCGCGGGCTCTGGAGCTTGGTCGAGTCGCTTGTGTCAGACGGCGTGACGGTGTTCCTCACCACCCAGTACCT
>JBAQGP010000386.1:0-2251 GCA_049287845.1 Solirubrobacteraceae bacterium
GATCTACGGCGAGCTGGCCCAGATGCTCGATCGCGACGCGATCGTCATCGGCGACGGTGGCGACTTCGTCTCCTACGCCGGTCGCGTGGTCGACTCCTACCGGCCCGGCTGCTGGCTCGATCCCGGGCCCTACGGCTGCCTGGGGTCGGGCCCCGGGTACGCGCTGGCGGCCAAGTTGGCCCACCCGGACCGTCAGGTGGTGCTCCTGCTCGGCGACGGAGCCTTCGGCTTCTCCGGGATGGAGTTCGACACGCTGGCCCGCCACGGGGTGGCGGTCGTCGGCGTGATCGGCAACAACGGCATCTGGGGGCTGGAGAAGCACCCGATGGAGGCGATCTACGGCTATTCGGTCGCGGCCGAGCTGCGCCCGCGCACCCGCTACGACGAGGTGGCCGCCGCGCTGGGCTGCCACGGCGAGCTGGTGAGCGCGCCCGACGAGCTGCGCCCCGCGCTCGAGCGCGCGTTCGCCGCCGGCGGTCCCGCGCTGGTCAACGTGCTCACCGATCCGAGCGTCGCCTATCCCCGGCGCTCGAACCTGGCCTGAGGCACCCCCACACGAGCCCGCTCGGTTGGGCCTGGAGGCACCCCACATACGAAAACCGCCCGCGTTCTGCGGGCGGCTTCCGATCCAGGTTTGGCCCAATCGGGACGGGCAGGGGTACGTGCCAGAAAGGGCCAGTTAGAGTGGCTCGGACGGCGGGAGGCGCCGATGTCTGCGGCTTCGCCCGAACCTATGTTGAGATAGGGGTCGCCGAGTGGCGGTCCGCATCTCGCGGATAGAATGATCGCCCCGCGCACGAATGGCAATCGAACATTCGTCCAGTTCTTGCATAAAACCTCACCATCGTCTCGTCAGAAAACTGACCGGAGGGGTTTACAAATGCGGCGCGGCCAGTCCCAGGGCGGCTCCGCGGAGGATGTCGTGTTCGGAGATCTCGATCTGATCGAGCCCAAACAGCCGCAGGACCTCCCGGAAGATGAGGACGCCGGCGACGATGGTCGGCGCGCGATCCGGGTGCAACCCCGCCACCTCGCGGCGCTGCTGCAGCGTCATCGCGGCCAGGTCGGCCAGGATGCGCTCGCATTCGGCGGCGCTGAGCAGGTAGCCGTGCACGCGCGTGGCGTCATAGGGGTCCAAATGCTGGGCGATCGCGGCCAGCGAGGTCGCGGTCCCCGCCACCGCGAGCCCGTGCGCGACCGCTGAGCGGCGGTCCTCCGGGACGTTCTGGGCCAGAATCTCGCGCACATCGGCGACCAGCTCATCGATCTCGCCGGGATCGGGAGGGTCGGCGCGCAGGTGCCGCTCGGTCTGGCGCACGACCCCGGCCTGGGTCGAGACGTGAAAGCCCACCTCGGTGGCGCTGCCGATGATCATCTCGGTGGAGCCACCCCCGATGTCGAGCACGAGCGTCGGCCTGCGATCCGCCGAGTCGCGCTCGCTGGTGGCGCCCCTGAAGGTGAGCTGCGCCTCCTGATCGCCGCTGAGCACGTGGGGCTCGAGGTCGTAGCGGCCGCGCACCTCCTCGGCAAACTGCTCGCCGTTGGCCGAGTCGCGGACGGCGCTGGTGAGCACCGCCACCGCGGCCTGGCAGTCGTGGGCGTCGATCTCGGCCCTGTAGCCGTCCAGCGTGGCGAACACGCGCTGCATCGCGTCCTCGCTCAGCCGGCCGTCGGCGTCCACGCCCGCGCCCAGCCGCGTGACCTCGCTGTGACGGACCACTTCGCGGCTCACCCGGCCCGAATCGAGCTCAGCGATGAGCAGGCGCGTGGAGTTGGAGCCGATGTCGACGACGGCGACGTTCATTGCTGCGACGGTGAGGCTACCCCGCGGGCAGGTCAGGACGTGGGCACGGGATACGGCATCGGCTCGCCATCCAGCGCGGCGAGCAGGTTGTCCACGGCGCGCGTGGCCATCGCCTGCCTCGCGGTGTGGGTGGCCGAGCCGATGTGGGGCGCCACGATCAGGTTCGGCGCGCCCAGCAGCGGGTCGTCGGGGGGCGGGGGCTCGGGGTCGGTGACGTCGAGCGCCGCGCCGGCGATCTCCCCCCGTCGCAGGGCGTCGAGCAGCGCCGCCTGGTCGACGATCGGGCCCCGCGCGGTGTTGATGAGGATCGCCGTGGGCTTCATCGCCTCCAACGCGGCGGCGTCGATGAGGTGGTGGGTGGCCGGCGTCAGCGGGCAGTGCACCGAGACGAAGTCCGAGCGTTTGAGCAGCGTCAGCAACGGCACGCCGCCGTCAGAGCCGGTGTGA
>JBAQGP010000387.1:0-3383 GCA_049287845.1 Solirubrobacteraceae bacterium
GCCTGGGCGGTACGCCCGGCGTCGGGCGCCGGCCTTGGCAGCGCGGCGGCCGGCGGGGACGTGCGCGCCCCGATGCCCGGGCAGGTACTGCTCGTCCATGCCGCCGCGGGCGACAGTGTGTCCGCCGGCGATCCGCTGGTGGTGCTCGAGTCGATGAAGATGGAGCTGATCCTCACCGCGCCGCTCGACGGCGAGGTGACCGAGCTCACCGTGGCCGTCGGCGACAAGGTGGCGGTGGACCAGCCTCTGGCCCGGGTCACCGCCGCGACATGAACGTGCTGCACTCCCACGTCAACCCCGGCTCCGACGAGTTCCGCGCCAACCTGACCGCCAACGCGGCGCTGGTCGACCACCTCAACGCGCAGTTGGAGCGTGTCCGGCTGGGCGGCGACGAGCGTGCCCGGGACCGCCACGTCGGCCGCGGCAAGCTGCTGCCCCGCGACCGCGTGGATCGGCTGCTCGATCCCGGGGCGCCGCTTCTGGAGTGCTCGGCGCTGGCCGCGCATGGGCTCTATGACGACGAGGCCCCCGGCGCCGGGATCATCACCGGAATCGGCCGCGTCTCAGGCCGCGAGTGTGTGATCGTCGCCAACGACGCGACGGTCAAGGGCGGCACGTACTACCCGATGACGGTCAAGAAGCACCTCCGGGCCCAGGAGATCGCCCTGCAGAATCGCCTGCCCTGCCTCTACCTCGTCGACTCCGGCGGCGCGTTCCTCCCCCGCCAGGATGAGGTGTTCCCCGATCGCGAGCACTTCGGGCGCATCTTCTTCAACCAGGCCACGATGTCGGCCCACGGCATCCCGCAGATCGCAGCGGTGATGGGCTCGTGCACGGCCGGGGGCGCCTACGTCCCGGCCATGAGCGACGAGACGGTGATCGTGCGCGACCAGGGCACGATCTTCCTCGGCGGCCCTCCTCTGGTGAAGGCGGCCACCGGCGAGGAGGTCACTGCCGAGGAGCTGGGCGGCGGTGAGCTGCACTCGCGCACATCGGGCGTCACCGACCATCTCGCCACCGACGACGCCCACGCGCTCCAGATCGTCCGCGACATCGTCGCCACGCTCGCGCCGCCGGCCCGCCTACCCTGGGAGCGGGCGCCGGTGAGCGATCCCGTGGTGGACCCCGAGCAGCTCCTCGGCGTCGTCTCCGCCGACCTTCGCAGGCCGTACGACGCCCGGGAGATCATCGCGCGCATCGTCGACGGTTCGCGCTTTCACGAGTTCAAGGAGCTATACGGGTCCACCCTGGTCACCGGCTTTGCCCACATCCACGGCCACCCGGTGGGGATCCTCGCCAACAACGGCATCCTGTTCTCCGAGAGCGCTCTGAAGGGCGCGCACTTCATCGAGCTGTGCGATCAGCGCAAGACACCGCTCGTGTTCCTGCAGAACATCACCGGGTTCATGGTCGGCCGTGACTACGAAGCGGGCGGGATCGCCAAGCACGGCGCCAAGATGGTCACCGCCGTCTCCACCGCCCGCGTACCGAAGCTGACGGTCATCGTGGGCGGCTCGTTCGGCGCGGGGAACTACGGCATGTGCGGCCGGGCGTACTCGCCGCGGCTGTTGTGGATGTGGCCGGGGGCACGGATCAGCGTCATGGGGGGCGAGCAGGCGGCCACGGTGATGACCGAGGTCGGGCAAGCCGAGACGGGCGCCCAGCTGCGCGAGCAGTATGAGCGTCAGGGCCACCCGTACTACGCCACCGCGCGCCTGTGGGACGACGGCGTAATCGATCCGCGCGACACGCGCGACGTCCTGGGCCTGGCCCTTTCGGCGGCCGGCAACGCCCCGCTCGGCGACGTGCGCTACGGCGTGTTCAGAATGTAGGGGTGGAGCCGACGATGGACACCGTCACCTCAGCCGACGGCGTGACGATCGCCTATGAGCGCTCGGGCAGCGGGCCTGCGCTGGTGATCGTCAACGGCGCCCTCAGCACCATGGCGTCCGGCGCCCCGCTGGCGCCGCTGCTCGGCGGCGACTTCACCGTCTATCGCTACGACCGCCGCGGCCGGGGCGAGAGTGCCGACCGCGATGGCTCCACGCCCGCAAACGAGGTCCAGGACCTGGCCGCGATCGTGGAGGCGACCGCAGAGGCGCCGTTCGTCTTCGGCCAGTCCTCGGGCGCGGCGTTGGCGCTGGAGGCGGCCGCGTCCGGAATCTCCATGCGCGGACTGGTCGTCCATGAGCCGCCCTACGTGCCCGGCCCCGCCACGACGCTGCAGACCGCGGGCGAGCTGGCCGCCCTGGCCGCCGACGGCCGCCGTGACGAGGCGGTCGAGCGGTTCATGCAGGGCACCGGGATGTCGGAGGCGATGATCGAGCGGGTGAAGGGATCGCCGGGATGGCGGCCGCTGCTGGCTCTCGCCCATACGCTGGCCTACGACGTGCGGGTGCTCAATGAAGGGCTCGTCCCCGAGGCGCGCTTGGCGGCGATCGCCTGCCCGGTGCTTGGCACCGCGGGGACCCTCAGCGCCCCGTGGGCCGCGGCGTCGGTCCGCGCCATCGCCGGGGCGGTCCCCCGCGGCGAGTGGCGTGAGCTGGAGGGCCAGAGCCACACCGTGGCGCCCGAGGTACTCGCCTCGCTGCTGCGCGAGCGCTTTCTCTCGCCGTGAGCCGCGTCTTCATCACCGGATCGGCCGACGGACTGGGCAAGCTGGCGGCAGCGCAGCTCGTGGGTCAGGGCCACGAGGTGGTCCTCCACGCTCGCAGCGACGCCCGCGGCCGCGAGGCGCTGGACGGTGTCCCCGGCGCGGCGAGCGTGCTCACCGGGGATCTGGCCTCGGTCGCCCAGACCCGCGCCCTCGCCGAGCGTGCCAACGCCGGCGGCCGCTTTGACGCAGTCATTCACAACGCCGCCCTCGGGTACCAGGTGTCGGGCCGACAGGAGACCGAGGACGGCCTGGCCGCACTGTTCGCGGTCAACGTGCTGGCGCCCTACCTGCTCACCGCGCTCATGAGCCGGCCGGACCGGCTCGTCTATCTCTCCTCGGGGATGCACACCAGCGGCGATCCGTCACTCGACGACCTGCAGTGGCGCCGGCGGCCCTGGGACGGCGTCCAGGCCTACTCGGACTCCAAGCTGTTTGACCTCGCTCTTGCCTTCGCCGTCGCTCGGCGCTGGCCGGATGTCCTCTCCAACGCCGTGACCCCGGGCTGGGTGGCGACCAGGATGGGCGGGCGGGGGGCGCCCGATGACCTCGAGCTGGGCGCGGACACCCAAGCCTGGCTCGCGGTCTCAGACGAGCCCGGCGCACGGGTGACCGGCCGCTACCTGTACCACCGCACCGAACGCCCGGCCGATCCCGCTGCGTCTGACCCGGCGCTCCAGGATGGGCTGCTGGCCGCGTGCGCGGAGCTGACCGGCGTGGCCCTGTAGCC
>JBAQGP010000388.1:0-1920 GCA_049287845.1 Solirubrobacteraceae bacterium
GGCGGGTACTGAGCGGCGCCTCGGTCCGCGACTGCTGGGCCGCGGCCACCTCGGCGCGCAGCGCCCGGTGAAACTGGGTGGGGCCGAAGCGGGCGGCGTTGCTCACGCACGCCTTGGTCGAGATCGCACGGTCGTCGAACGCGGTCACCGCGGCGGCCAGCTCGTGAGCCCCACCCGACCAGAAGCAACCGGTCTCCCCCTCGATGACGGTCTCCAGCGCGCCCCCGCCCCTCTGAGCGATGACGGGACGGCCGGCGGCCTGGCTCTCGACCGCGGCGATGCCGAACTCCTCGATCGAGGTCACCACCATGGCGCGGGCCGAGCCGACGAGGTGCTGCACCTGCGCGTCGGTGGCGCGTCCGGTGAAGGACACGGTCGGGCCGGCGGCCCTGCGCAGGCGGCGACTCTCCGGCCCGTCGCCGACCACCACGAGCGGGCGACCCATGCGGGTGAAGGCCTCAACCGCCACGTGGATGTGCTTGTGCGGCATGAGCTCTGAGACGACCACGTAGTGCTCGCCCGCTGGGCCGGGGCGGAACCGATCGACGGCCACCGGCGGGTACACGACGGTCGACTCGCGCCCGTAGTAGTTGCGGATCCGGCCCTGCGTGGCCTGGGAGTTGGCGACGTAGCGATCGGTCCGCTGCGCGGCGATCCAGTCCCACTGGCGCCAGCGGCTGAACAGGCCGCTCAGCGCCGCCCGGCTGATCGGATCGCGCCGGCGCTCGAGGGTTCCGTGGCGATCGCTCCAGGCGTAGCGGAACGGGTTGTGGCAGTAGCTGACGTGCACCGACCGCTCGCCGCACAGGACCGCGTGCGCCCACGCGGACGAGCTCGAGATGACCAGGTCATAGCCCGAGAGGTCAAACGACTCGATCGCCGCCGGGTAGAGAGGCAGCATGGCGCGGAAGGTCCGGGCCGAGGGGCGCAGCCGCTGCAGGAAGGACGTGTGGACCCTGCGGTGAGCGAAGCGGCCCTCGGTTCCGTCCTCGTCGTAGACCGTGGTGAACAGGTCGGCCTGGGGCCACATGGCGCACAGCTCCAGGAACACGCGCTCGGCTCCCCGCATGTCGAGCAGGAAGTCGTGGACGAGCGCGACCCTCGGGGCGGTCCCCGGGGTCGTGGAGGGGGCGAGCGCCATGGCGGGGCAGTGTATGGATTGGTTCGCTCGGCGCACAAGCCGGTACCGCGCCCCGGGTGGTCGCCGCCGCGCCGGGTGACGGGCCACTAGCCTGCGCTCGTGCCCGCCCCGGCTGCGCCCACGCCCGGTGACTTCGCGCTCGTCACGGTCACCCACAACTCCGCGGCGGAGGTCGAGGCGTTGCTGCGCTCGGCGGCGCGCCATCTGCCGGAGGTCCGAACGGTGGTCGTCGACTGCGCCTCCACCGATGACACCGTGGCGGTCGCGCGCCGGTTCGCCCGCGCCGAGGTGGTGGCGCTGAGCGAGAACGTCGGCTTCGGTCGCGCCAACAATCGGGGACTGGCCGAGGTCTCCGAGCCGGTGGCGGTGCTCGTCAACCCTGATGTCGAGCTGCTCGACGAGTCGGTGCGGGGCCTGGCCGCCGAGGCCGCGATGGGTTCGGCGCGTCTGCTGGCCCCGCTCGTCGTCTCCCCCGACGGGACGCGGCAGGACACGGTGCATCCGCGGCCGGCATCGGCGGCCGATGTCGTCCGGGTGCTCGTCCCGGGCGAGCTGCTGCCCGGGAGAGCCGGCGTCTGGCTCGAGCCGTGGCGGTCGGCCGTCCCGCGTCGCGTGGGGTGGGCCGTCGGGTGCGCGCTGGCGGGCCGGACCGGCATCCTGCGGGCGCTCGGCCCGTTTCACGAGGGCATCTTCCTCTACGGCGAGGACATGGAGCTCGGCCTGCGCTCGGCGCGCGACGGCGTGGCGACGTGGTTCTGGCCCGCGGCGCGCGTGTGCCA
>JBAQGP010000389.1:0-1957 GCA_049287845.1 Solirubrobacteraceae bacterium
TCGCCGAGCAGCGCGATCCCGACCGCCAGCAGCCCCAGCAGCCCGATCGCCAACAGCGCGAAGCGGCTGCCCGAGCGCCAGGCGTTGACGGCCAGCCCGGCCGCCAAGGCGGCGACCGGCAGGAGCGCGTAGGAGTGGTGCGAGCCGGTGATGACGGAGTGGGCGAGGTGCGGGTGGCCGCTCGCGTGGACCTGCAGCAGCGGAGTAAACTCGGCCACGAGGAGCAGCGTGGCGCCCAGCAATCCGACCGCCAGAACGGCGTTCCGATGGGTCTCGAAGCGGCGCTGCCAACGGAGCTCGGGGTCCTCAGAATCGCCCCGGCGGACACGATGGCCTCTGCTATATTCGGTGTCCGCCTCGGGTCGGGACGCGGTCATCTGTGCTCGCACCCGGGCGCAGACGATCCATTCGATGGAGACCCCGACCTCATAGAAATCGCCCGCTGCCGACAGCCGAGTCGTGACCGGGCCCACTGGGCCCTTTTTCATGACCAAAGGCCGGATCATCGGGATCGCCCAGGACTCACAGACTTCATGCCACGCACGTTCACGCTCGACAAGACTCGCAACATAGGGATCATGGCGCACATCGACGCCGGTAAGACGACGACGACCGAGCGCATCCTCTATTACACCGGACGGACCTACAAGCTCGGGGAGGTCCATGAAGGCGCTGCCGTCATGGACTGGATGGAGCAGGAGCAGGAGCGCGGCATCACGATCACCTCGGCGGCCACCACGGCGACGTGGAAGGACCACCGGATCAACATCATCGACACCCCGGGCCACGTCGACTTCACCGTCGAGGTCGAGCGCTCGTTGCGCGTGCTCGATGGTGCGATCGCGCTGTTCGACTCCGTCGCCGGCGTCGAGCCCCAATCAGAGACGGTGTGGCGTCAGGCCGACAAGTACCGCGTCCCGCGGATCGCCTACATCAACAAGATGGACCGCATCGGGGCGAACTTCGCTTCGGGCGTGCAGACGATGATCGACCGCCTGGGCGCGCACCCGGTCCCGATCCAGCTGCCGATCGGCGCCGAGGGCGACTTCTTGGGGATCATCGACCTCGTCGAGAACGTGGCCGTCGTCTACAAGGACGAGCTCGGCATGGAGCAGGAGATCATCGACATCCCCGCCGATCAGGTGCAGCGCGCCGCCGGGGCTCGTGAGCACCTGCTCGAGGAGATCTCCCAGTTCGACGACGAGCTGCTGGAGATGATCCTCGAGGACCAGGCGATTCCCGTGGCGAAGATCAAGGCAGCGCTGCGCGCGGCGACGCTCGCCGCCCAGCTGACCCCCGTCCTGTGCGGCTCGAGCTTCAAGAACAAGGGCGTGCAGCCGCTCCTCGACGCGGTGCTGGACTACCTGCCCAGTCCGCTCGACGTGCCGCCGGTGGAGGGCCTGGAGCCCGTGAAGGGCTCCGACAACGGGGGCGTCCCGGCCCAGCGCCCAGCCGACGACGACGCTCCGTTCGCGGCGCTGGCGTTCAAGATCATGGCCGACCCCTACGTCGGCAAGCTCACCTATTTCCGCGTGTACTCGGGCAAGCTGAGCGCGGGCTCGCGGGTGCTGAACGTCAGCACGGGCCGTACCGAGCGCATCGGGCGCATCCTGATGATGCATGCCAATGAGCGCGAGGAGGTCGGGGAGGTCTACTCGGGCGAGATCGCCGCCGCCGTCGGCATCAAGCAGGTCACCACCGGCGACACGCTGGCCGCGCCCGACAGGCCGATCAAGCTCGAGATGATCACGTTCCCCGAGCCGGTGATCAAGGTTGCGATCGAGCCCAAGACCAAGGCCGACCAGGAGAAGCTGGGCGTCGCGATCCAGAAGCTCGCCGAGGAAGACCCGACCTTCCAGGTCAAGAACGACGAAGAGACCGGCCAGACCGTCATTTCCGGTATGGGCGAACTCCACCTCGAGATCCTGGTCGACCGGATGCGGCGCGAGTTCAAGGT
>JBAQGP010000390.1:0-2852 GCA_049287845.1 Solirubrobacteraceae bacterium
GTCTACGCCATGGTCGACCACGCCGCTCCAGCCGGGGCCATGACCGAAGCCTTCGCGTGGCTCGCCACCGCGATGGCAGTCGGCGCCGCCCTCGGGGCGGCCAGCGCCGGAGTCGTCGCCGACAGCGCCGGGCCCACCGCGGCGTTCGCACTTGCCGGCGGCGCCGGCGCGCTCGCGATGCTCACCACCCTGCTCCGGTCGCGCACCATCACCCCTCCACGTGAAGCGAACACCCCAAGGAGACACCATGAACCCCAACTCACCCACCGCCCAGACCCAGAGCCCGCTCGCGCCGGAACGCTGGCGGCTTGACCCCTCAGCCTCGACGGCCGAGTTCCACGTCCGGCATTTCTGGGGCCTGGTCACCGTCAAAGGGCGCTTCGAGCGTCTCGACGGCTACCTCGACCTCGCCGACGGCCAGCAGCGCCAGATGACGCTGACGATCGACGCCGCCAGCCTTCACACCGGCATCAGCACGCGTGACAAGCACCTGCGCGCCGGCGACTTCTTCGACACAGACGGCCACCCCGAGGTGCGCTTTCGCTCCACCAGCGTGAGCGACATCGCCGAGAATCGGGTCCGGATCCACGGTGAGCTCGAAGCCGCCGGCGAGCGCCTGGCGATGACTCTCGAACCGACGATCCACCAGACCAGCGACCGTCTGGAGATCGACGCGACCACCACGGTCGATCAGCGACAGCTCGGGATGACGTGGAGCCCCCTCGGAATGACCAGGCCCCCCGTCACCGTCACCGTCCACGCCAGCCTGCGGCGCCAGTCATGACCACCACGATCAGCCCCCAGCCCGTGAGCGCAATGACCGTGACCCGCGTCGCGCGCCGGGAGTACCAATTGAGAGATGAGGACGGGCGTCTGTGCGCATCCTTGCGCGTCGGCTGGCCGGTCAGACGAGGAGAGATCTCCATCGGGCACGAGACCGTGTCAGTGCGTCGAAGCGCATGGGGGCAGGTCAGAGCCGGTGACGGCGACCAGCCGCTCGTGCGCCTCTCGCGGACCACATCGGTTCTCCCGGGAGGTGAGCAGGACGCACGCTGGGCGATCACCCGGACTCTGCGCGCATATACGGGCACGCTCACCCGAGGCGACGAGACGATGGTGATACACCTGCCCGCCCTGAGCGGCCGCCCACTTTCGATCGACATCACCGGCGATTGGCAACGTCGTGACCTGGTCGTACTCACCGCCTGCTTCGCGCTGCTCGCCCGCCGCCGACGGGACATCGCGATCATGATCGCGGTCAGCGGCTCGCACGGGAGCTAGTCGCCCCCGGGGGCTTCGCATGCAGGGGCAGTGCATAGTCACGCGCGGCCGCGATGACGCACCTGCGAACATGTGGAGCATGAGCGACCATGACAGTTTTGAAGATCGGCTGCGGGCCATCGCCGACGAGATCAGCCGGTCGGTGCAACGGATCTCCGAGCTTGACGTGGACGAGCTCTCCCAGCGCTACGGAGTTGATGTGGGCCGCGCCCGCGCCTTCGCGGATGCCGCCGGTCAATGGCTGACCGATCATCTCTCAGCGGGCGATCCGCCGTTCGGTCGCGTTCCACACGATGAGGACGGCCCCGTGCGCCCCCCCAGCCCGGACCCGGATCTGCAGGAGCCGTCCAAGCCGGGGCAGGCGCGGTCCGGACCTGGACCGGGTCCGCACCCCCTTGGCCTTCCGACCGATCAGCAGGGCGTGGCGCTGAGCGCGCTGGACTCTGGTCGTTGGACGGTACGACCTGGCAGCAACCAGCTGGCCGGCACCGAGACCGGCCCGGCGCCGGCGCCGTCAGACGTGGTCGGCGAGCTGCGCGGTCGGGATTGGATCACCGCCGATGGGACGCTGACCCTGGTCGGCCGCCATGCGCTGAGTCGTTGGTGCCGCGGTGCAGAGGATCCCGCGCCCGCGCCGCCCGAGCCAGACGTGCCGCCCACATAGTCATCGCGCGGAGACCGCAGCTGGCTACGACTTGCCGGAGGCCCATGCCAGCGTGATGGCCCGCCAGATGCGGGTGGAGGTTGGCTCACCCCCGGCGACCTGGAGGTTGGTGGCGACAGCAATCGTGACCTGCCGAGAAGGGTCAGTCCAGTCCTCGGCCTCGAAGCCGCCGAAGTAGCCGCGGTGCCCTAGCCAGAAATGGCCCTCGAACGACCGGTCTCGCATCCCGAACCCGTAGTCGCCACGCCCGATCTGGGTCATCTGTCTGACTGCCGCCTCCCCCACCAGACGGCCGCTCAGCAGAGCGTTGGCGAACCGGGCCAGGTCAAGCGAGCTCGAGGCCAGGCCGCCATCGGTGAACACGGGCCCCCACACGGCCGTCGATACGCCAAAACCCGGGATCCACTCACTGGTGAGCGAGCCGTCACGGTCACGCAGGTAGGGGTGGGCGATCAGCGCCTTGGCCGCCGGAGTGGGAACGAACGTCGCGGAGGTGATCCCCAGCGGTCTGGCGATCAACCGTTGGAAGTCGCGTTCGATGGAGCGGTGAGTGATCCGCTCCAGAATCGCGCCGAGCACGATGTAGTTGGTGTCCGAGTACTGGAATCCGCGTCCGGGGGCAAACCTCGGGGTTCCCAGACCGCTGCCCAGCCCCGTCAGGACCTGGTCGACTGTCCAGTGGTGCCGGGGGCGGTGGTCTGCCATCCAATCGATCCGCGGGTTGTAGAGGTAGTCGCGGAGCCCGCTGGTCATGTTGAGCAGCATCCGCACCGTGATCCGACGGGCGTTCGGAAGCCAGGGATAGAACTGAGACAACCTTGTGCCCAGGGAGAGATGACCGTCCTGGATCTCCTGCATGACCATGGTGGCCACAAAGGTCTTGGCCGCGCTGTTGAGGATGAACAGC
>JBAQGP010000391.1:0-3002 GCA_049287845.1 Solirubrobacteraceae bacterium
GGCCAGCATCGCGTACGCGCCCTCGGGTGCGCCGTCGACGCGGGTCAACGCGGCCGGATCGACCGGGGCGCCGAGCGGGATCTCGTGCGTGCGGCAGGGTGCCTCGCGCCCGTCGCGCTCGACGATCCGGTCCACGACGAGCCGGGCCATGCGGCGCCAGGTGGTCAGCTTGCCACCGGTGATCGTGATCAGTCCGCTCGAGGTCTCAAACAACTCGGCCTTGCGCGAGATGTCGACGGACTTGCGGCTGTCGCCGCTCGAGATCAACGGCCGCACCCCGGCGTAGGCGCCGGTGGCCTGCCCCGGTGCGAGCGCCGCCCCGAAGAAGTCGTTGACCGCGCCCAGCAGGTACTCGATGTCCTGACCCGATGGCTGAACGTGATCGACACTGCCCTCGTAGTTGTTGTCGGTCGTGCCGATCAGGATCCGTCCCAGCCACGGCAGGGCGAAGATCGAGCGCCCGTCCCTGACCGGAACGATCGCTCCGGCGTCCAGCGGCAGGTCGGCGCGGCGCAGAAGGACGTGGCTGCCCCGGCTGGGGGTGATGTGCGGCAGCTCCGCCTCGGAGTGCAGCTCATCGGGTCGAATCCGGTCCGCCCACACGCCGGTGGCGTTGACGACGTTCGCGGCGCGGATGTCAAACCCCGGGCCTCCCTCCCGGTCCTCCACCGCCGCCGCGGTGCCCGTCCCGGATTGCGCACGCAGCTCGGTGACTCGCAGCCGGTTGGCGCAGATCGCGCCGAACCGCTCCGCCTCCCCCAGCACGGTCAGCACGAGGCGGACGTCATCGGTCTGGCAGTCGTAGAACAGGTAGCCGCCGGTGGGCCGCCGATGGGCGATCGCCGGCAACAGGCGCGACACCGCCTCGCCGTCGATCAGCCGGTGACGTGCGGGGCTCCAGTCTGACTCGCCCTCGGCCCCGGCGGCGCGGCGTGCGCTGCGCCGCCCGCGCAGCGAGGGCGCGGCCATCACGTCGTACATGTTCAGCCCGATCCCGGTGAGCCGGTCCGGGCGAGACCCCTCGAACGCCGGCAGGACGAACGGCAGCGGCCGCACCAGATGCGGGGCCAGCCGGACCATGAGCTGGCGCTCGAGCAGCGCCTCCCGCACCAGCCCCAGATCGAAGTTCTGCAGGTCGCGCAGGCCGCCGTGGACGAGCTTGGAGGACCGACTGCTCGTCCCCGATGCGAAGTCGGCCTGCTCCACCAGGGCCACGCTGTAGCCGCGCGACGCCGCGTCCAGCGCCACCCCGGCGCCGGTGATGCCACCGCCGATGACCAGGACGTCGTAGGGGTGCTCAGCCAGGGTGGCCAGGGCGTCGTCGCGGGTGCGCATGAGCCGGCTGAGCCTAATGCCTCATGCCAGGCCGTCGGGGGCCATGCGCATGAGGGCGGCTCAGCAAGCCTCAGATGACATACGTCCGTCCGAGCGGTCTAGTTATGGGCCTGGCGGTACAGGCCCAGCACGACCTGGTACCAGGCCGGCGAGGTCTCCTGATAGCCCGGGCAGCACGGCGGGCCTCCGGGCGCGCTGATCCCGATCTCGACGTGCGGCGCCGACGACATGCCGACGTCGCCGCAGCCGAGCTGGGCGATGGGCTCCCCCGCGATCACCTGCGTGCCGACGGGCACGAGGGCGGGCAGGGCGTGGCCGTAGTAGATGTAGCGGCCCCTGTAGATGCCGCTTGAGACCTTGAGCACCGGAGCGGCGGGGCCAAAGCCGTCGATGCCCTCCTGGACGATCGTGCCGGGCGCCATCGCCACCTCGGTGACCTGCGGGCCGCACGCGTTGTTGACGGTGCCGATGTCGATCCCCTGGTCAAGGGTCCAGTCCTGGGGCGGCAGCACCCGTGACAGCGGCTTGAGCGGGAACACCAGCCCGGTTGGGCCGCCGGATGAGCCGGACACCGCGGTGGTCTGGGTCGTGGTCTGCACCGCACTCAGCAGCGCCGATGAGGTGCGGTGGCCCACTGTCCCGCTGGCGGGATAGAGCTGCTTGGCGATCTGAAAGCGCTTGACCGCCTGCTTGGTGACGGTGTCGAAGCGGCCGGTGACCGGGACCGCGTAGCCCACGTCGGACAGCCACGTCTGCAGCGTGGTGACGTCGTTGCCGCGGGAGCCCACCCGCAGGGTGCGGGCGAAGATCGCCTTGGCGTTGGGGTTGGTGATCCCGGTCGGGTTCGTCGAGCCCACCAGCCCGACGCCACCCACCCCCCCAGAGCCCGCGGCCGCGGCGGTGCTCGCGGCACCGAGCACCGCCAGCGCGGCCACGAGCATGAGCCGACTGACCAGCCTCATCCAACCTCGAGATTCGACATCGACCGCTCCGCATCCTGGCCGGGATGCGGTGTGGGGGCGCTGCGGTCGATGGAGTTGGCGGACGTGGGCACGGTCAGTCGGCCCCGGGTGGGGGCAGGTCCTGCACCTCGGTGCCTGATGCCTGCGGGGTTAGCTGACGGGCTCGCGCTTTGGACGAAAGCGCTTCTCACGGATCACCGTGAGACTCGCCCCAACTACCTGGGTTCCCCGCTCTCCGGTACGGCGATCCGGAGATTCGGCTTGCGGCAACCTACCAAAAAGATCCGCCGGATGGGGAGAACAGCGAGCGGCTTTAACCGTCTTTATGTGCGGGATCCGCGATCCCGCTGCGCCGCCGCTCCTCGATCGTCGCCTTGATGCGGTTGACCGTGTCGTCGGACATGCGGCGGATCTCCCAGTGCGTGAGCTTGATGAGCCGCATCGGGGAGCTGGCGATGACGTCGGCGTTGCGAGGCCGCCGCTCGAGCAGCCCCATCTCACCGATGAGGTCCCCGGCCTTGAGCGAGGCGATCTTCTCCCCGCCCTGGAGGACGTCGGCGGCCCCCTCCTCGATCGCGATCAGCTCAACCGAGTAGTCGCCCTCCTTCATCAGCATCTGCCCCTCGGCAGCACTCGTCTCGGTGGCGAAGGCGGCGAGGCGCTTGGCCTCCTCATCGGACAGGTGAGAGAAGATGGGTATCGCGG
>JBAQGP010000392.1:0-5801 GCA_049287845.1 Solirubrobacteraceae bacterium
CCTTCGGGGCCGTGCTGTCGGCCCGGCTGGCGGGACTGCTCGACACAGACAAGGCCGTCGACGTGGCCACCAGGCTCCCGCCGCCGTTCCTGGCCGACGTGGCCGTCGAGCTGGACCCGCGGCGCGCCTCGGACCTCATCGCATCGATCGCTCCCGCGCTCATCGGACAGATCACCGCCGAGCTGGTGGCACGGCGCGAGTACGTGACCATGGGCCGGTTCGTGGGCCACCTCGGCGACGAGGCCATCGCCGCGTCGGTCGCCACCATGGACGACGAGGCCGTGCTCCAGGTCGCCTTCGTGCTCGAGGACCGCTCGCAGCTCAAGCGGCTGCTGGGCACGCTGCCCCGGGACCGCTCGGCCGGCGTCATCGCGGCCGCCGGTCGCGAGGGCCTGTGGCTGGAGGCGCTCGACATGCTCAACCACCTCACCAAGCGCCAGCGCAAGGAGATGGTGCTCGCCGCCGTGGCCCTGGAGGAACCGGCGCGGGAGGCGATCCTGGACACCATCGTCGAGCACGAGCTGTGGGAGGAGGCGCGGCTCATCGCCGAGCACGACGACTCGATCCAGGAGCGTCTGGGCCGGAGACTCGATCCCGCGCGCCCGCCGCCGGCCATGCGGCGCCCGTAGCTCGCCGAGCGCCTCCCGGCTACGGCGTGTCGTCAGAGCTGCGACACCGCTGGGCCCCGCAGACGCTGGTCACCGTCCCGGTTGGTTGGGGGCAATCCGAGATCGGCGATCGTCGGCCACGGGGGGGCCGGCCGGCCGAGCAGGTAGCCCTGGATGAGGGTCACGCCGAGCTGGCGGAGGGTGTCGAGCTCGGCCTCGGTCTCGACGCCTTCGGCGATCAGGTGCCCGCCCGTCTGGCGCACGTAGCCGAGCATGGCGGAGACGAGCGCTCCCCGGTCGGGGTCTGAGTCGATGCCGCTGATCAGCGAGCGATCGAGCTTGATGTAGCTGGGGCGCACCGCCGTGATCTGGCGCAGCCCCGAGTAGCCCGCGCCCATGTCGTCGACGGCGAAGTTGAGCCCCTCGCCGATGAGGCGCTCGATCTCGGCCACCACGCCGGGGGTGTCCTCCATCAGGCTGTTCTCGGTGATCTCCAGGATCAGACGATCGAGGTGCCGCGTCTCCCGCAGCAGGAGGCTCGTGCGCGGGTCCAGCAGCAGCGGCCCGGAGAGGTTGACGCTCAGACGCGTGCCGTCCGGAAGGTCGCCGAGCAGCTTCAGGCCGGCCCGCAGGCAGGCGAGCTCGAGCTGGTCGCGCACCGCGAACTCATCGGCGAGGGCGAACCAGTGCAGTGGATTGGAACTGGAGCCCAGGCGGAAGCGAGCCAGCGCCTCGTAGGCGTGCACGGCGCCGTCGGGCAGGGACACGATCGGCTGCACCGCCATCTCCAGCCCCTCTCCCCCGATGAGACGCTCCAGCGCGTCATGGGCACCGCCGGGGCCGCGCCCCGCGATCGGGTCGCCGGCGTAGACGGCGAGCTGGCTGATGCCGGTCCGCTTGGCCACCCGCAGCGCCACGTCGACGGCGCGCAGCAGCGACTCCGCATCCTCGCCGTCGCACGGGAACTGGGCCATGCCGATCGAGGCGCCGAGCGCGGGGGCGCGTTCGGGCTTGGCGATGACGCCGGCCAGCATCCGGCGGGCGACCTGCTCGGGTTCGGGGCCGGTGAGGATGACCGCGAACTCGTCGCCGCCGAGGCGCCCGACGATGCCGGTGTCGCCGGCCACCCGTGCCATGTGCTCCACCACCCGCCGCAGCGCGGCGTCGCCGGCGGCGTGCCACGCCGACTTGTTGATGGCGCCGAAGTTGTCAAGGTCGAGCAGGAGGACCGCGCCGTCACCGCCATCCGCCAGGAAGGCGTCCAGCGCACGTCGAAACGCCGCCCGGTTCAGTGCCCCGGTGAGACCGTCGTGGTCGGCGTCGTAGCGCGCCTTGTCCAGCATCGCCCGTAGCTCCTGGGTGACGCGCCCACAGATCAGCAGCAGCGTGATCGCGGCCAGACAGACGCAGGCGTAGGTGAGGCTGACCTGCCCGTGGCGCACGATCGGAAGCGCCAGCGAGGCCAGCAGCATCGCCCGGCCGACCCAGAACACGCGGCCGCCGCGAGCCAGGACGCCGCAGGCCACCGCGACCAGCCACAGCAGCCACCAGACGGTGATCTGCTCGGGCCCCAGCCCGACGATGAGAATCCCCGCCACCGGGGCCAGCGACTCCTCCACCTTGACCCACTCCGCGCGCGGAGCGATGAGCTGGACGAGCGCGGTGGCGAAGATGATCGCGAAGCCGGCCAGCACCAGCACGGGAGGCGGGGAGTGGTGCCGCGTCACGGGTGCCTCGGTGAGGGCGATGAGTGCCCCGGCGATCGCCAGTCCGGCGCGGCCCACGGCCGCCGAGCGCCGCGCCCGGCGCAGCCCAGCAGGCATCTCCACCTTTGGGTGCATCTAGTAGTCATCGGCATCGCCGCGGCGATGATTGAGCCGCGCGACTATGTTCAAAGGGACATGCCCCACGTCCACGCGCCGCGCCGCCCCAGCGCCGGCCACGCGGAGCTCGGGGGCGGGATCAGCCGCGGTCTCGTGCTGCTGCTGGCGACCGCCTGCGGGACCGCGGCCGCCAACCTCTACTACGCCCAGCCGCTGCTGCACACCCTGGCCGGCGCGCTGGGCGTATCCGACGGCACCGCGGGGCTGCTCATCACGATCAGCCAGCTCGGCTACGTGCTCGGGCTGGCCCTGCTCGTCCCGCTGGGCGACCTGCACGAGCGACGCGGGCTGATCAGCGGCACCATGCTTCTCACCGCCGTGGCGCTGGCCCTGGCGGCCGTCGCCCCCGGCTTTGCGGTGCTGGGCGCCGCACTGGCGGTGGTGGGCGTGACCTCGGTGGTGGCGCAGATCGTCGTCCCGATGAGCTCGTCGCTGTCAGCCGAGCACGAGCGAGGATCGGTGGTGGGCACGGTGATGAGCGGTCTGCTCATCGGCATCCTGCTCGCGCGCACGGTGAGCGGACTCATCGCCTCGGCGATGGGCTGGCGGGCGGTCTTCTGGTTTGCCGCGGCGGTGATGGTGGTTCTGGCCGGCACCCTGCGGCGCGTCCTACCGCGCATACCCCCGACCACGGACCTCTCTTACGGCGGGCTGCTGCGGTCAGTGGTGTCACTGGTCCGCGAGGAGCCGATCCTGCGTCAGCGGATGATGCTCGGTGCGCTCACCTTCGGTTGCTTCAGCACGCTGTGGACCTCCCTGGCCTTTCTGCTCTCGGGGCCGCCCTACCGCTACGGCAACGGCGTGATCGGGCTGTTCGGCCTCGTCGGGGTCGTCGGCGCGCTGGCGGCGTCGGCCGCGGGTCGGCTGGCCGACCGGGGCCACAACCGCCGCGCCACCATCGGGACGGTCCTGATCATGCTCGCCAGCTGGGGGGTCATGGCGCTGGGCAGGACGTCGGTGGTGGCGCTGATCGCCGGCATCGCACTGCTCGACCTCGGCGCCCAGGGCGTGCACATCTCCAACCAGAGCGCGATCTACGCGCTGCGCCCCGAGGCCCGCAGCCGCCTGACGACCGCCTACATGGTGGCCTACTTCCTCGGCGGAGCGGCCCTGTCGGCCATCACCTCGTCGCTGTACGGCTCCGCCGGCTGGGGCGGCATCTGCATCCTCGGAGGCGTCACGGCCCTCCTCGCGCTGGTCGTGTGGGCCGTCACCGACGCGGGCGCGCGCAGCCGCGCTCGCCGTTCCGGCTCGCCCCACCCCGTCTGCGGCGGCGCCGGCGACTGATCCCCCTCCGGGCTGGGGCGCGGGCGACCGATCCTCCTTGGGCGCGGTCGTATCATTGCCGGTGACGTGATCTGGGAGGACGCGATGTCGGGCGACACGGCGTGAGCGCCAACGGCGCCCCAGCGACGCAGTCAGACGCCCAGCGCAGCATCCTTGTCGTCTTCGTCGGGCTCATGCTCGTGCTGCTCATGGCGGCGCTGGACCAGACCATCGTGTCCACGGCGCTGCCGACGATCGTCGGGGACTTCGGCGGCCTCAGTCACATCTCGTGGGTGGTGACCGCGTACCTGCTGGCCCAGACCGCCGTCACCCCGGTGTACGGCAAGCTCGGCGACCTCTATGGGCGCAAGATCGTGTTGCAGGTCGCGCTTGTGGTCTTCCTCATCGGCTCGGCGTTGTGCGGGGCTGCGCAGAGCCTCACGGAGCTGATCGTCTTCCGTGCGCTCCAGGGCCTCGGGGGCGGCGGGCTGATGGTGGGCACGATGGCAGCGATCGGCGACGTCGTCCCCCCGCGTGACCGCGGGCGCTACCAGGGCTTCTTCGGGGCGGTGTTCGGGCTCGCCAGCGTGATCGGGCCGCTGCTCGGCGGCTTCTTCACCACGACCCTCAGCTGGCGGTGGATCTTCTACGTCAACCTGCCGATCGGGGTGGGGGCGTTCGTCGTGCTCGCCGCGACGCTGCCCTCCCGCCATGACGAGAGCCGCCACCGGATCGACTACCTCGGCGCCGGCACACTGGCGGGCGCGCTGACCGCGGTCGTGCTGCTGTGCACACTGGGCGGAACCGACTTCGCGTGGGGCTCCCCGCAGATCGTCGCGCTCGGCGTCATCGCGATCGTGCTGGTGGTGACGTTCGTGCTGGTGGAGCAGCGGGCGGCCGAGCCGGTGCTGCCGCCGCGCCTGTTCCGCGATTCCGTCTTCAGCGTCACGAGCGGCATCGGCCTGGTGGTCGGCTTCGCCCTGTTTGGCTCGGTGACCTACCTGCCGCTGTTCCTCCAGGTGGTGCTCGGGGCCAGCCCGACCGGGTCGGGGTTGCAGATCCTGCCCTTGATGGCCGGACTGCTCCTCACCTCGATCGGCTCGGGGCAGCTCATCAGCCGCACCGGCCGCTACAAGCCGTTCCCGATCGCCGGCACCGCGATCATGGTGGTGGGGCTGTTCCTGCTGTCCACCATGGACCCGCAGACCACGCGCGGCGCCGCCTCCGCGTTCATGTTCATACTCGGCCTGGGCCTCGGGCTGACGATGCAGGTGCTCGTCCTCGCGGTCCAGAACGCCGTGGACTACAAGGACCTCGGAGTGGCCACCTCCGGCGCGACGCTGTTTCGCTCGATCGGGGGCTCGGTCGGGACCGCTGTGCTCGGCTCGATCTTCTCCAACCGGCTGGCGGCGGAGCTGGCCTCCAAGCTGCCGCGCTCGGCCGGCGGGTCGCTGGGCACCGGCGCGAGCCTCAACACCGCGGCGCTGCGCAAGCTGCCGACGCCCATCCACGACGCCTACCTCACCGCCTTCACCAACGCCCTGTCCACCGTGTTCATCGTCGCCGCCTGCGTGGCGGCCGTCGCCTTCCTGCTCAGCTGGGCGCTCGAGCAGCGTCCACTGCGCGAGACGATCACCGCCAGCACCGGTCTGGGCGAGTCCTTCGCCGCCCCCAAGCCCACCGACTCACTGGCCGAGGCCTCACGCGCGATGAGCGTGCTCATCGGCCGCGAGGGTCGCCGGGCGCTGGTGGCCCGGCTCTGCGCGCGTGCCGGCGTCGACCTCTCCCCCGCCGCGGCGTGGCTCGCCGTGCGTCTGGCGGAATCAGACTCCGCCCACCCGGCGTCCATTCCCCAGCTCTGCGAGGCATTCGACATCCCGCTCGAGGTGGGCCAGCGGGCCCTCCGGGAGCTCGAAGAGCGGGGCCTGCTGCGCCGCGACCCCTCGGCGGGCGAGGACCGCGGCCGCGTCGTGGGGCTGACGCCGGCGGGGGTCGAGATCGCCGAGCGGCTGATCGGTGAGCGGCGGGCCAGCCTGGAGCGGGT
>JBAQGP010000393.1:0-1704 GCA_049287845.1 Solirubrobacteraceae bacterium
GCCGCCGACCGCGGCGTGCTCCTGCACGCTCTGCTCGAGGGACTGGATTTCCGCCGTCCCGCGGTCCCCGGTGCCGACGCCGTGTCGCGCGCCGCCGCGCAGGCGGGCCTTCATCCGCCGCCGGGCCCGGCCGAGGCCGATGAGCTGGCGGCGCTCGTGCGGCGCTTTGCCGACAGCGAGCTGTGCGCACGGCTGGGCCGCGCGACGCAGACCCGCCGCGAGGAGCGCTTCGCCTTCCCGCTCTCCGGTGACCCCGCCCAGCCGCTCGTCGTCGGTGCCATCGATGTCCTCGCCCGTGAACCCTCGGGGCGGATGCTCGTCGTGGATTACAAGAGCGATCGCCTGGAAGGGGCGGATCCCGCCGCCATCGTCGCCGCTCAGTACGGGACTCAGCGGCTCGTGTACGCCCTGGCGGCGCTGCACGCGGGCGCCGAGGCGGTGGACATCGCCCACTGCTTCCTCGAGCGGCCCGACGAGCCGGTCTCGGCGACGTTTCACCGCTCCCAGCTGGCCGAGCTCCAGGCGCGGCTGTCCGCACTGGGGGAGGGGGTCCTGGGGTGGCGCTTCGACGTCACCCCGGCGCCGCACCGCAGCCTGTGCGCGGGCTGCCCGGCGGAGGGCGGACTGTGCTCGTGGCCGCTTCAGATGACCCGGCGCGAGTCACCGGACACGCTGTTCTAGGTCTCGGCCTAGGCGTCTTCGCCGGGCGGGGTCTCGCGGGCGCCGGCAGGCGGCGCGGTCTCGAACGCGACGTCGATGTGCTGCTGGTCTGAGCGCTCCTCGACCTTGGCCAGCGCGCGCAACGTGCGCTTGTCGGCCGGCGCCTCGGGGGGCCCGAACAGGCTGCGCGGCCACAGCCGACGCGTCACCACGACGTTGATCTCGGCGGAGTAGAGCATCACCTGGGCCCCCAGGTGCAGCCACACGAGCAGCGCGATGACCAGCCCGAACGTCTTGCCGGCGTCGCCCTGCTTGTTGAGCACGTGGCCGATGTAGTAGCCCCCCAGCGCCTGCAGGATCGTCCACAGGACTGCGGCCACGACCACACCGACGCGCAGGTCACGGTGCGGGATGACCGAGACGGTCATCAGCCGGAAGGCGGCGAAGAACAGCGCGAGGTTCACGACGAGGGCGATGACGTAGCCGACGATGAGGTCCCCGACCCCGCCGAAGCCGCCGCTGACGATGCCCGAGGCCGCGGTCGAGACGATGAAGAGCAGGCCGAGGAACGTCAGCAGGCCCAGCCCCCGGATCCGTGACTGCAGGAAGTTGGGGCGCTCCTTGAAGGGCACCGCCCATACACGGTCCATCGCGTTCTGGGCCGCACCGGTGACGCCCAGCCCGGCCAGCAGCGACGTCACCAGCCCGATCACCAGCGCCACCACCGAACCCTTGAGCGAGTGCAACTGGATCTGGTTGCCGATGATCGGCAGCTGATGCAGCACGGACTTCTCGACTGACTGCTGCGCGCCGGGGTTGTCGCGCAGCACGAAGCCGAGGATGGTGGTGAACACCAGGAGCAGGGGGAACAGCGAGAAGAAGGCGTAGTAGGCGACGAGTGCCGCCAGGCTGCCACCCTGGTCGTCCCCGAACTTCTTGAACACCGCCACGGGCAGCGCCAGCCACCTGCGGCGCTGCTGGTAGGCGTCGAAGCGGCGGACAGGTGCCAGGAAATCCATGCCGGAACGCTACCCCGGCCTCGGG
>JBAQGP010000394.1:0-2142 GCA_049287845.1 Solirubrobacteraceae bacterium
CCCTTGCGCTCGACGGCCTGCCCGACGAAGACGATCCGCAGGCGCTCCGACGGCGACTTCTCACCGGCGCGGGCCAGCACCTCCGGGTCGACGTAGACGCCGTTGGGGATCACCTGATAGTGCCCGCCGAAGAACCGCCGGCCGGTCCAGGCGGCGGCCTCGGAGACCGCGATGCGCACGTGCAGCCGGTTGAGCACCCGCCGGGCGCCCATCAGGTTGGCCAGGCGGTTGGGGACGCGGCTCTCCGAGAAGGAGTGGAACGTGCCGACGAGCGGCAGGCCGGTCAGCTGCGTCGTGATCCAGCCGCCCAGGGGGGCCACCGGCTCGTGGATGTGGACGACGTCGTAGCCGCCCGTACGCAGCTCCGTCTGTGCGGTGGCGACCCCATAGGGTGTGATCGAGAGGTTGGACACGGCTCCGTTGGCCTTGAAGCCGATCGTCCGGCCCAGCGAGACCAGGTAGTCGGGCGCCGGGTGCGACTGCGGCATCGCCCCGCGGTGCAGGACTCGGGAGGAGAGATCGACCGGGTCATAGGGCGCGAGGACGCGCACGTCGTGCCCCTGCTCGATGAAGCGTTCGGCCAGCGCCTCGATGTGCCTCGTCACGCCCCCGGGGTAGGTCCAGGAATAGGGCGAAACCAACGCAATCCGCATCGCGTTCATTCTACCGACTACCCCTGGTCTGCCGGCAGGTTGCTCCGCGTATGATCAGAGTCTCATGCCGGCCCGGCACTTCGTCAAATACACCTTTTTGCAGGTCGACCCGGCCTGGCGGCGTCTCGACGACGAGCAGCGCGCCGCCGACAAGCGGGAGTTCATCGCCGCGTGCGCCGATTTCGCCGACGGGCACCTGCTCCGGTCGTTCTCGCTGGTGGGCACCCGCGGCGACGCGGACCTGATGTTGCTCAGCCAGGCTCAGAACCTGGAGCGGATCCACGAGTTCCATGTGGTGCTGGCCCAGAGCGGGCTGATGAAGTGGTGCACGGTTCCGTATTCGCTGCTGGCGATGACCAAGCCATCGGAGTACTCCGACGAGTCCCGTCTGGAGGTTCGACCCGGGTACGGCAAGTACCTGTTCGTGTATCCGTTTGTCAAGACGCGCGCCTGGTACGCCCTGCCGTCCGACGAGCGCTGGCGGATCATGCAGGAGCACAACAAGCTCGGCCGCGAGGTCCCGTCCGTCGACCTCAACACCAGCTACTCGTTCGGCCTCGACGACCAGGAGTTCGTGGTCGCCTTCGAGACCGACAACCCCGCGGACTTCCTGGACCTGGTCCAACGTCTGCGCACCACCGAATCGAGCTCATACACCCTGCGCGACACTCCGACGTTCACGTGTATCGCGTGCTCGGTGGAGCGAGCATTGGGCGCGCTGGACGGCGCCGCGCTGTCGGTCACCGCGCCCTAGCGTCACGTCTGGGAACTCGTCAAGCGCGACACCAGGCTGATCGCCGCCGACACCGCGGGCACTCTCCTCAGATCAGCGCTGCGATCGGCAGCCGGCCGTTGCGAATCTCGACCAGCGCCCGTTCGGACACGTGGCCGGGGGCCGTGATGGTGATGAGAATGAGATCGCCGGCGAGGTAGGTCGTTCCCTGTAGGCGGTGGACGAGGACGCCCAGGTGCCGCGCCTTGGCGCTGCGCCGGGTCATCGGGCACCCGCGGCCCGAGCACTTCACGGTGATCTTGGCCCCGTGCGGCAGCTTGCCGACCTGAAGGTGGTGCATGCGCGTGCGGGCGTGATTCCAGGTCCAGCTGATCCGGATCCTCACGCGGACGCGCGGGTGCCGGCGACTGCCCCGGGGCGGCGTCGGCAGGGACGCGGTCACGGGCACCGACACGACCGGCGCGGTGGCCGGCGGGGGCCTGGGGACCTCCCGCAGGTAGAAGGTGTCGTCAGACGGGCGGTAGACACCGATCTGAGTGATGCCGGCGCCGGTCCAGTCGCCCGTGATCGGGATGTCCCCGGGATCGCCAAGCGGGATGACCGTGCGGGCGACGCCGCCCACGTCGCCGAGATAGAACGTGGCGTCAGACGGCCGGTAGACGCCGATCTGCGTGCGGCCCGACCCATCCCAATCGCCGGTGACCGGCACGTCGCCCGCATTACCGAAGGTGATCGCCTGCTTGGCCACACCCCCCG
>JBAQGP010000395.1:0-2163 GCA_049287845.1 Solirubrobacteraceae bacterium
CGCCCGCTGCTCGCCCAGGCGCTGCAGGACGTCGCCCAAACCACCGTGCCGTGACGGACGCACCCGGACCCATCAGCAGCGAGCGGGGCATCTTGCGCCCCGGCCAACCCGCGGCCGACGCCGCGGCGCCGACGCCCGAGCACGTCCGCGCCGGGGCGTCGCTCATCCGCGATGGGCGCATGCACCGCCTGGCCCGTGAGCGATTCCCCAAGATGCCGCTGTTTCCAGGGCACCCGACGTTCGAGGTCGTCTCCTACCGGACCCCACAGGGCAGCCGGGTGACGGGCGACCACCCCTGGGGTCTCCCCAACGACGCCTGCCTGGGGTACCTCAGCGAACTGGTCATCGGCACGACGCACACCGGCGCGCATATCGATGCGCATGCGCACATGACCGTCGGCACGGATGACCGCTGGCACGGCGGCGCGGCGCGCGCGGACCTCGGCGACTTCGGCCCGGTCCGCGGCGACGCCACCGAAATCCCGCCACTGTGGCGCCGGGGGGTGCTCTACGACGTACCCGGCCACCGAGGCGTGACCGCACTCGACGCGGGCGAGCCGGTCGGCGCCGACGAGCTCTTGGCGATTGAGGCCGCCGGGGGTATCAGGGCGACCGCTGGGGACGTCGCGCTCATCCGGACCGGGTACCTCTCCGGCTGGCCTGACCCCGAGCGGCTCGCCGCGTCGCGCGGCGCCGGCCCCGACATCTCGGCCGCGCGACTGCTGCTGGAGCGCGGCGTGGTCGCCACCGGCTCGGATACCGAGACCTACGAGGTCCAGCCCGCACCCGATCGGGGGTCGCCCGCCAACCCACAGCCCGTCCATACGCTTCTGCTCATCGAGCACGGCATCTACCTGATGGAGAGCCTTGACCTCGAGGGCATCGCCGCCGCAGGGGTCCGCGAGTTCCTGTTCGTGGCCCTGCCGCTGGCCATCCGGGGCGCGACGGGGTCGATGATCGACCCGGTCGCAATCACCTGATGGGCCCCCGCGTGAGGATCGTCCCGCTCTCCCGCCGCCGCCACTGAGAACATAGGTGGAGATGTCTCCCTCCCCTTCCTCCCTGCCCCCGCCCGCCGCACCGCCTGGCTCGGTGCGCCGCACGGTGCTGCGCGAGGAGGTCAAGTCCGTCCTGCTCGAGCGGATCCTGTCTGGCTATTACGTGCCGGGGGACCGCCTCGTGGAGATCCGTATTGCCCAGGAGCTCGGCGTCAGCCAGGCGCCTGTGCGCGAGGCGCTGCGCGACCTGGAGTCGGTGCGGTTCGTCGAGTCCGCGCCGTTTCGAGGTGCGCGCGTGCGTGGGGTGTCCGACGAGGAGCTGATCGAGGTCTATCCGATCCGTGGCGCGCTCGAGGAGGTCGCGGCCCGCGAGGCGGCCCGGCGCCTGGATGGCGACGTCGCGGCGCTCGAGGTCGAGCTGGCCCACATGCGCCAGGCCCACGACGTGCGCGAGCAGGTGGAGCACGACGTGCGCTTTCACCAGCTGATCGTGGAGGCGTCCGGCAACCAACGCCTGCTCGAGCTGTGGATCTCACTGCAGGTCGAGACGCGCACCGCGGTCACCGCGCTGCGTACAGGCCTGACCCCCGCCGACGCTGCCGAGCTGCACGCGCCCATCATCGAGGCGCTGCGCCAGCGCCGGCCCGGCGCCGCCGGCCGGGCGATGCGCAGCCACTTCGAGCACTTCGGCCGGATGCTGGCCAAAGTGGGCGCGACCCCGACGGCACCGGCAGCCGTCAGCGGCCGGGGCGCTCAGCGTTCCACGAAGTAGCTGCCGGAGCCCTGGCCGCTGGAGAAGTAGCGGGTGGTGATGGTCTTCTTGCGGGTGAAGAATTCGACGGCGTCGGTGCCGTGGGCGTGCAGGTCGCCGAGGAAGCTGTCTTTCCATCCGGAGAAGGGGAAGAAGGCGACGGGGGCGGCGACGCCGATGTTGACGCCGATCATGCCGGCTTGGACTTCGTGGCGGTAGCGGCGGACTGACGCGCCGGATTCGGTGAAGATCGAGGTGCCGTTGCCAAAGCGGCTGGCGTTGACGATCTCGATCGCCTGGTCCAGGGACTCGGCGCGGATGACGCACAGCACCGGGCCGAACACCTCCTCTTGGGCGATCGCCATCTCGGGGGTGACGTCGTCCAGGACGGTGGGGCCCAGGAACGCGCCGTCG
>JBAQGP010000396.1:0-1500 GCA_049287845.1 Solirubrobacteraceae bacterium
GCCCAGGCGTCGATGATCTGGGGAGACGATGACCATCTCCGACGTCACGACTCGCGTCGCGCTGATCAACTCCGAGCTGTCCCGCCTGGCGACGGCGTTCACGCCGCCGACCAACGCCCCCGCGAGCACCGCCGGCCCCAGCGGGTCGACGGGTGCGTCGATGTCGTTCTCCTCGCAGCTGTCCAACGCGATCACCGGCACCACCGCCACCACGGGCACGACGGGGCTGCCGGCCCAGGCCGGCACGATGCTCACCTCCGCCCAGCAGACCTTCGCCACCCGCCTGGCCGCCGACACGGGGCTGGACAGCGGCGTCGTCTCCGCCTGGCTCCTGGCCGAGGAATCGGGCGGCGCCGCCGTCTCGCGACAGGCGGCCAACAACAACGACTGGCTCAACATCGGCTACACCGACAGCGGCACCTACGGCAACGCAGACTCCATCTGGGCCGACCCCACCTCTGCCGCCGACGCCACCGCCGGCTGGCTCAAGGGCCAGAACACGATCCCCGGCTACGGCACCGCCAGCTCCGGGATCCAGTCCATCCTCTCCACCGCGGGTCAGGCCCCGCAGGCGCAGATCGCGGCGCTCCAGGCCTCCGGCTGGGCCTCGAGCGGCTACCCCAGCCTGCCTTCGCTCTACCAGCAGGTCGCCGGCTGAGCCCACCCCCGGCCTTAAGCGCCGGTTCACGTTGCCGATAACCACGGTATGCCCCTCGATGGAGCGTCTCCGCGTGTCACCCTGGGGATCGCGACGTACAACCGCCACGACTACCTCGCCGAGGCAATTCGCAGTGCTCTGGACCAGGATTTCTCCGACCTGGAGGTCCTCGTGGTGCTCGACGGCACCACCAACCCGCAGACCGATGACGTGCTTCGGTCCTTCACCGGCGAGCCACGCCTGCGCGTCGTCCGGCACGAGACCAACCGCGGCATCGCCGCCGCCTACAACACCTTCATCTCGGAGGGCCGCGGCGAGCTGATCGCCATGATCGGCGACGACGATCTGTGCCTGCCGGGTCGGATCCGCAGGCAGGTCGAGATCTTCGACCGCCACCCCGAGACCGGCGTGGTCCACGGCGACGCGATCGTGATCGACGCCGATGGGCGCCAAACCGGCGTGTGGCCGAGCGCGGAGTTCACGCCGTCGGCCCTCATCCAGTCGTTCCTTCGCAGCCACAACCACCTCGTCGACCCGTCGCGCATGGTGCACCGCCGCGTGTACGAGGCGGTGGGCGGCTACGACGACCGGTACCCGCTGGCCAACGACTTCGACTTCTTCCTGCGCGCGGGGCGCGAGTTCCGCTTTCGTCACGTCCCCAGCGGACCGCTCGTGGCCATCCGCCGCCATGGCGCCAACACCTCCGACGAGTCCGCGCGCGCCCGCGAGCTCGCCGACGTCGAGGGCGCGCTGGAAGCCGCCGTCAGCCTCTACCCCCTCCGCGACCTGGTGCCCGAGCTCGACTGGGCCGTGCTCGATCAGACCGATGCCGAGCGTCAGGC
>JBAQGP010000397.1:0-6063 GCA_049287845.1 Solirubrobacteraceae bacterium
ACGCCTGGCAGCACGGTCAGCAGCCGCGCCGGGAGCGTGGGCGCCATCAGGCGCCGCAATGCCCCGCGAGGGCTGGGAGCGCCCATCAGGACGTACGTCGTGCCGCGCTCGCGGGCGACGCGCTGCGTGACCAGGGCGACATCGGGGCCCCGCTCCACCAGCAGGTGGGCTCCGAGCACGCTGGTGAGCCGGCGCAGCGCGGCCAGCTGCTCGCTCTCCTCGTCGGTGGGCTCCTCCTCGGAGGCCACCCACAGCACGTCGAGTTCGGCGCCGAGGCGCTGCGCCGAGCGCCAGGCTCGCCGGACGATCCGCTGCGAGCTGGGCTCCGGTGTGACCAGCGCGAGCAGCCGCTCGGCGATCGCCGACGCTGCGCCGCCGTCGCGCAGCCGTTCGTCGCGGCCGCGCCCGCGGGCGCCGTCCTCCTGGAGAGGGTGGCGCTTGTGCTCCACCTCCTCGGCCACCTGGCGCAGCGACACCTCGCGCAGGGCGGAGAGGTTCTCGACCTTGAAGAAGTTGTTCAGCGCGGCCTGCACCCGCTCCAGCGGGTAGACCTTGCCGGCGACCAGGCGCTCGATGAGCGAGTCCGGCGTGATGTCGATGAGCACGACGTCGTCGGCGGCGGCCAGGACCGCGTCGGGCACCGTCTCCCGGACGCGGGTGCCGGTGAGCTCGGCGACCTGGTCGTTGAGGCTCTCCAGGTGCTGGACGTTGACGCTGGAGTACACGTCGATCCCGACGGCCAGGACGTCCTGCACGTCCTCGTAGCGCTTGGGGTGCTCGGTGCCCGGAGCGTTGGTGTGGGCCAGCTCGTCGATGAGGCACAGCTCGGGATCGCGCCGCAGCACCGCCGACAGATCCATCTCCTCCAGGCGCGTCTCGCGGTACTCCACCTGGCGGCGCGGGACGACCTCCAGGCCGGCGGCCTGCTCAAGCGTCTCCAGGCGCCCGTGGGGCTCGAGGTAGCCGATCACGACGTCGCGCCCCGCCAGCGCCTCGGCCCGCCCCTCCTGGAGCATCCGGTAGGTCTTGCCGACGCCCGCGGCCATGCCGAGGAACACCTTGTGGCGACCGCGGGTGACGGCCATCGCCTCATTCCCCGGGCTCGCGCGGGCGGCGGTGGCGCCGGGCGGGGAAGGCCACGACGTCCATCACGCCCCCAGCACGTTGTGGACGACCAGGTCGATCAGCTTGATGCCGATGAACGGGGCCACCAGCCCACCCAGCCCGTAGATCCACAGGTTGCGGCGCAACAGGGCGCTGGCGCCGATCGGCCGGTAGGACACGCCCTTGAGCGAGATGGGGATGAGCAGGGGGATGACGATGGCGTTGAAGACGATCGCCGAGATGACCGCCGAGCGCGGGCTGCCCAGGCTGAGCACGTTGAGCACATGCAGGGGGCCCGCCCCGCCCTTGGTGGCGGCGTAGGTGGAGATGAAGATGGCCGGGAGGATCGCGAAGTACTTGGCGACGTCGTTGGCGATCGAGAACGTCGTCAGGGCGCCGCGGGTGATGAGCAGCTGCTTGCCGACCTCAACGATCTCGATGAGCTTGGTGGGGTTGGAGTCGAGATCGACCATGTTGCCCGCCTCGCGCGCGGCCTGGGTGCCGGTGTTCATCGCCACCCCGACGTCGGCCTGGGCGAGGGCAGGGGCATCGTTGGTGCCGTCGCCGGTCATCGCCACCATGCGGCCCTGGCTCTGCTGCTCCTTGATCAGCGCCAGCTTGGCCTCCGGAGTGGCCTCGGCGAGGAAGTCGTCGACGCCGGACTCCTCGGCGATCTTGGCCGCGGTGAGGCGGTTGTCGCCGGTGATCATGACCGTCCGGATCCCCATCTGGCGCAGGTGTTCGAAGCGCTCGCGCATACCCTCCTTGATCGTGTCCTTGAGGTAGATGACGCCCATCACGGTGGAGTCGCGGGCCACCGCCAGAGGGGTCCCGCCCTCGCGGCCGATGCGGTCCAGCGCGGGCTGGAGCTCGGCGGGCGGCCGGCCGCCCTCGGCCACCACGAAGTCGATGATGGCGTCGCCCGCGCCCTTGCGCAGCTGGTTGCCGTTGAGGTTGACCCCGCTCATCCGCGTCTGGGCGCTGAAGGGGACGAACCTGGCGTGCAGCTGGTTCAGGTCGTGCTCGCGGATCCCGTACTGCTTGGCCAGGACGACGATCGAGCGTCCCTCCGGGGTCTCGTCGGCCAGCGAGGAGAGCTGGGCCACCTCGGCCAGCTCGGCTTCCGAGACGCCGGGCATGGGGATGAACTCCGAGGCGAGGCGGTTGCCGATGGTGATGGTGCCGGTCTTGTCGAGCAGCAGCACGTCGACGTCGCCCGAGGCCTCGACCGCGCGGCCCGACAGTGCCAGCACGTTGCGGCGCACCAGCCGGTCCATGCCGGCGATGCCGATCGCCGACAGCAGCGCACCGATGGTGGTGGGGATGAGCGCGACCAGCAGCGAGATGAGCGTCGTGTCAGAGATCGCCGTGCCCGCGAACAATCCGAAGGGGCGCAGCGTGGCCACGACGATGAGGAAGATGAGCGTGAGGCCGGCAAGCAGGATGTTGAGCGCAATCTCGTTGGGCGTCTTGCGCCGCGCCGCCCCCTCGACCAGCGCGATCATCCGGTCCAGGAACGAGTGCCCGGGCTCCTGGGTGATCTCCACGACGATCCGGTCGGACAGGACCCGGGTACCTCCGGTCACCGCCGAGCGGTCACCGCCGGACTCACGGATGACGGGCGCCGACTCGCCGGTGATGGCTGACTCGTCGACCGAGGCGATCCCCTCGATGACCGTCCCGTCGCCGGGGATGAGCTGGCCGGCCTCGACCACGACGAGATCGCCCTTGACCAGATCCGAAGCCTTGCAGGTCGAGCCGTCCTGCAGGGTGGCCGTGGTCTCCTGACGCATCGTGCGCAGCGTGTCGGCCTGGGCACGGCCGCGGCCCTCCGCGAACGCCTCGGCCATGTTGGCGAACACCACCGTGAGCCAGAGCCACACCGAGATGACGAACGTGTACCAGGCCGGGTCGTGGCCCCCCAGGGCCTGGCCGCCGAACACCTGGTCCAACCAGGTCACGGTGGTGATGGCCGCGCCGATCTCGACGACGAACATCACCGGGTTGCGGATCTGCACGCGCGGATCGAGCTTGACGAGGCTGTCGATCAGCGCGCGCCTGACGATGTCGGGGCGAAACAGGGAGACCGCCTGGCGCTCGGAACGCTGCACCGGGCTGGGGGCCGGAGGGGTGGCGACGGACATCAGCGACCTCCGAGACGGTTGAGGGCGAGGTTGACCTCGAGCACATTGACCGTCGGCTCCCCGGAGAAGCCGAGGCCGCGGCCCCCGGTGTAGCGGGAGACGATGCGGTTCACCTGGGCCAGCGGCAGATGGCGAACCGCTGCAATGCGGTGCGCCTGGATGTTGGCGTTGGCAACCGAGATATCGGGGTCGATGCCGGAGGCCGAGGTGTCAACGGCGTCGACCGGGATCTTGGCCGCAGTCAGAGCGCCGGGGTAGTAGCGACCATTGAGTGCGATGTAGGACTGGATGTTGGCTGCGATCGCCTGCTCGGTCACGGTGCCGTTCGGCCCGTAGTTGGCAAACGCGGTGCCGGCGGCGTTGTCCGCGGGCGCCGTCCCAGAAGGGCGGGTCTGGAAGTAGCGGGGATCCGGCGTGGTGACCGGATTGCCCGCGGAGTCGAGCTTGGGTTTGCCGGTCTTGGTGTTGAGGACGATGTCGCCGAAGTTCTGGCCGATGAGCTTCGAGCCGACGAGCTTGCCGCCGACGTGAACCTGCTGGCCGTTGGCGTTGCCCGGGAACACGACCTGGCTGACCCCGGTGATGACCAGCGGGTAGAGGATCCCGCACAGCAGCGTCAGGACCAGGATTGCGAGGACGGAGGTGATGATGTCTTTTTTGAGAGCCATTAGTAGAGGTGTCCGGTGAGGCCCTGAACAATCGGGCCGAGAAGCAGGGCAGGGAAGAAGGTGAGGGCACCGACGAGGACGATCACGCCGATCAGCAGCACGACGAATGTCGGGTTGTCCGTCCGCATCGTGCCCAGCCCGGCTGGGCTGATCCGCTTGCCCGCCAGCGAGCCCGCGACCGCCAGGACGAACAGGATCGGGGCGAAGCGGGCGAACAGCATGGTGAACCCGCCGAGCAGGTCGGCGAAGGTGACACCGTGGGATCCCAGGTTGCCGGCGGCGGGCTGGATGAAGCCGGTGTAGCCGGCGAGCGCCGAGCCGTTGTTGTTGGCCTGACTGAGGTAGGCATACAGGGTCTCGCCGAAGGCTTGCGGACCGTGCGCAATCGCGGTATCGATCGATGCGCGCCCGGCGCTCGAGGCGACGGCCAACGCGGTCGAGAACAGCGCCGCCAGCGGCGTGATCAGGATTCCCAGCGCCACCAGCTTGATTTCGCGGGCCTCGATCTTCTTCCCCAGGTACTCGGGCGTGCGCCCGACCATCAGCCCGCCGAGGAACACCGCGAGCAGGACGTAGAGCAGGATCGAGTACAGGCCGGTGCCGACGCCGCCGAAGATGACCTCGCTGGCCGACAGGTTGGCGAAGGGGATGGCGCCGCCGATGCCGGTAAACGACTCGATGGCGCTGTTCACCGCCCCGCACGACGTGACCGTGGTGATGACGTCAAACAGGGCCGAGCCGGCGATCCCGAACCGCTGCTCCTTGCCCTCCAGGTTCCCGCCGGTGGAGCCGTGCACGACGGCGGTGTGCAGGCCCGCGGCGTGCTGCGCGGGCGAGCCGTGCGCCTCGGCGATGTAGCAGACGATCACCGCCCCCAGGAACATGACCATCATGGTCGAGTAGATGGCGTGTCCCTGACGGGGCCGGCCCGTCATCTTGCCGTACATGAACACCAGAGCGGCGGGAATGAGCAATACCGCCAGCATCTCGACGAGGTTGGAGAACCCGGTGGGGTTCTCGAACGGATGGGCCGAGTTGACGTTGAAGAATCCGCCGCCGTTGGTGCCGAGCTCCTTGATCGCCTCCTGTCCGGCCACCGGGCCCATCGCCAGCACCTGTGGCACGCCGCTGATCCCATGCACCGACAAGTAGGAGGTGAAGTTCGCGATCACGCCCTGGGAGACCAGGACGAGCGCGACCACGATCGACAGCGGCATCAGCACATACAGGACCGTGCGCACGATGTCCTGCCAGAAGTTGCCCAGGCTCTTGCCGCTGCGGGAGATGATCCCACGGATGAGCGCCACGGCGACGACGATCCCGACTCCGGCCGAAAGGAAGTTCTGGACCGTCAGCCCGGCCATCTGGCTGACGTAGCTCATCGTCGTCTCCCCGCCGTAGTACTGCCAGTTCGTGTTGGTCACGAACGACGAGGTGGTGTTGAAGGTGACGTTCCATGGCGCCGAGTGGAACCTCTGGGGGTTGAGCCCGGTGAAGTTCCACAGCGTCTGGGTGCGAAGGATGAGGTACAGCAGCAGCCACCCGGCGAGCGAGAAGATGATCAGGCTCTTGGCGTAGGCCTTCCAGTCTTGGGGGTGGGTGGGACTGGTTATGTCGACCCGCATCACCCGGTACAGGAAGCGCTCGGGGCCGCCGAGGATGCGGTCCATGAACGTGCGCTCGCCGGTGTAGACGGCGGCCATGTAGTGGCCGAGCGGGATCGCGAGCGCGGTGAGGATCCCGCAGAAGAGGAAGATGGTGAGCCAGCCGGAGAAGGTCACGGCCGGCTCCTAGAACTTCTCTCCGCGCAGCAGCGCGTAGAGCAGGTAGACGCAGACGAGGGCCGAGACGATCAGCCCGAAGAGATCAGCGCCGCTCATATCCGGTCGATCCCGGCGACGAGCGCGAGCAGGATGGCGAACATCAAAGCTCCAAGAAGTACGGCGACAATGTCCATGTCGCTCATCTTGGATCCGCGGTCGTCAAGGACCCATACAGGAACCGCGGCCCGTCATACAGAACGTGTGAAGCCCCCTCGGGGCCGCGCCCTCATGGGCGCACCGCGGTCAGGCGGGCGCGAGTGACAGGCGCGACGCGGCCGGCGCGGGCACCGTCAGCACCTCGGTGGGGAGCATCCGGTCAAGCAG
>JBAQGP010000398.1:0-4244 GCA_049287845.1 Solirubrobacteraceae bacterium
GTCGTCGACGTGGCGGCGTGCCGGCGCAACGTCGCGCGGGCGGTTTCCTGCGTTCAGGGAGACACCGGCACGCGGCTGCGCCCGCACTTCAAGGCCCACAAGTCCGCCACCCTCCTCGCTCGCCAGCTCGCCGCCGGAGGATGCAGCGGTGTCGCCTGCGCCACGGCGAGCGAGGCGGAAGTGCTCGCCGAGCGCGGGTTCGGCGACATCCTCGTCGCCAATGAGGTCGTCGCCGCCCCGGCGCTGGCGGCCCTGGGTCGGGCCGCTGGGCGCAGCGCGGTCACGGTGGTGGTCGACGATCTCGTCCACGTCGGGCTTCTCGCCGCGGAGGCGCGTCGCTGGGGCGTGCGGCTTGGGGTGCTGATCGAGATCGATGTCGGCCTGCACCGATGCGGCCTGCCCCCCGGTAGCGAGCGGCTGCTGACGATCGCCGGCGCAGTGAGCGCGACCGAGGAGCTGACGTTGTACGGCCTGCAGGGTTACGAGGGGCAGGCGGTGCTGCTGGCTTCGCGCGCGGCGAGACGCGCACACGTCTGGCGGGCGGCCGAGATCCTCGCCACCGAGCGCAACCGCCTGTTCGGCGCCGGGCACGCTTGCCCCGTGATCTCGGGCGGCGGCACGGGCACCCTCGATCTGGCCGTGGAGGCCGGCGTGCTCACCGAGATCCAGGCCGGCTCCTACGTCCTGATGGACTCCCACTACGCCCGGCTTGACCTGCCGTTCGAACAGGCGTTGTTCATCCTGTCCACCGTGATCAGCCACCCCCGGCGCGACACGGCGGTCATCGACGCCGGCCTCAAGACGATGACCACCGAGTACGGTCTCGCAACGGTCATCGGCGACGGGCTCGAGCTGACTCGGCTTTCAGACGAGCACGGCTGGCTGAAGGTGGCGGGCGATGCGTCGCCGCGGATCGGGGACAGGCTCATGCTCATCCCCTCGCACGTCGATCCGTGCCTCAACCTCCACGATGTCCTCTTCGCCTGGGACGCCGAGGCGTCGACGCTCGAGGCATGGCGCGTCGACGGCCGGCGCACCGGACTCGGCGCGCCGGGCGGGCGAGTGCCGTGCTGAGTGTCCTGTCGAGCGCGGCGATCGCGTCGGCGGCCGGCGACCGCGCCCGAATCGTGTGCGGCCTTGACCCGGTCTGGCCGGGAGCGACTGCGCTGGGACCAGCTGTCACTGCTCGCGCTCATCGGGGCGACAACCTCGCCGTCCATCTCGCGGTCGCACGGGCCGCGGCGGGTTCGGTGGTCGTCGTTGACGCCGGCGGCGAGCAGGACGTCGCCTTTGCCGGCGACCTGGTGGTACGCGCAGCGGCGCGTCGGGGCGTTGCCGGGATCGTCATCGACGGTGCGATCCGCGACCGCACCCAGATCGCGGGCATGCGCTTCCCGGTGTTTCACAGCGGGACGTCGCCGCGCGGGCCAACGAAGCGTTTTCCGGGCGAGGTCGACGTCCCGATCGGACTCCGCGGCGTCCTGGTGAGCCCTGGGGACCTCGTGTGCGTCGACGACGACGGGCTGGTCGTGGTCAACGCCGCAGACACCGCGGCGGTGTTAGAGCAGGCGCGCGCGCTCGAGGCACAGGAGGCCGCCTTCCGGGCGCGCGTCGAGACGGGAGAGTCCACGCTCTCGATCTTCGAGATCACGCCTCCGTCGGAGGCTAGGTCGCCGAGTAGGTCACGGTGAAAGTGACGAAGGCAGTGCGCGGGACGATGCAGCGGTGGACCTTCTTGATGCCGACCACCTTGGGACGTCCGTTCTTCTCCTTCTTGACGATCGCCTGGCGCAACGTCCCGCAGAACTGGTTGGGACCGAAGGGACTGACGAACTCGCCCGGCCCGTAGAAGACGCCGTTGTGAGCGTCTGACACCGACTGCACAGACCCCAGGGTCAGTCCCACACCCTTCGCGTAGGCCAGCGCAAAGGTGCGCGCCTGCTTGAGCGCTCCCCCGATCGTGGCCTGGCGGGCGCCGTCATAGGCCGAGACGATCGAGCGTTGTTGTTGCGGTTCTTTGGATGCACCGCGCCCTGACCGGTACCGGTGTGGGCGTGGACCAGCCGAACCAGCATTGCCGGCGTGTAGTCGATCGCGCGAGGCTCCATCCGGCCGCATAGTAGCGGATAAAAGTGGATAGACAGCACCTATGGCGGGCAAAACAATGCCTATCCGATACTATTCGAACCGGGAGCAGGCATCGAACCGTGAGCGTAAGGCATCCGACGTGACTCCACTTGACGGCGACCACGAGACCCCGGACCCGATCCAAACACTCGCCGACCGCATCGCCGACCGGCTGGCGGCAAGGCTTGACGCACGACTGACCGAACTCGCGCGATCAACCGGCGATGATCGGCGGGACGCACTCTGGACCGCCCAGCGCGTCGCCGCCCACTACCGAGTCGGAGTCAGCTTCGTGTACCAGCACGCCAACGAGCTCGGGTGCGTCCGCCTCGGGGGCGGGAAGTGCCCGCGGCTTAGGTTCGATCCCACCGTGGTGCAGGCGCGCTGGTCTCGAGTGGGCGGCGCTCTCCCTTCTGAGGGGCGCCAACGCCGGCGCTCGCAGTCACGACGAGCAGCGTCGGCAGACCGCCACGCCGGTGACGTCCTTCTGGAGTTCGACCGTGAGCCATGAGCGATCGGGAACTTAGACTTGGCGCACGCGGCCCGAGCCGCAACTCCGCCAGCCGGGCCGAACTGACAAGCCAGGAGGTCTGGATGGAGAAGCGCGCGAGCGGCGAGATCCGCGTGCACGAACGCAAGGACGGCCAGGTCACCTACAGCCTGCGGTTTCGCGTCAACGGCCAGCGCGAAGTGCTGACCCTCGGCACCGACACCGACGGCTGGACGCATCGCAAGGCCGAGCGCAAGCTCGATGATGTCCTCGCACGCGTCCGAGCTGGCGTCTGGCCACCGCCGGCACCGCCAGACAGAATCGCCGACGATGGCCAGACGTTTCACGTGTTTGCGTCGCGCTGGTGGGTGGCTCGTAGGGGCGAGCTGCGCCCACGAACCCAGGAGAACTACGAGTGGCGGCTGCGCAAGCACCTGCTCCCGTTCTTCGCCGACTATGCCGTCGCGGAGATCGACATTGCGCTCGTCGAGCGCTACCGCGAAGAGAAGATCATCGAACGGGAGGGGATTGTTCGTGCGGCGGCCGCGGGCCAGCCGCTGCGCGACAAGCGCGGTCAGCGCCGCGTGCCGTTGAGCAACGAGAGCATCAACAAGACGCTCGTCACGCTCGCCCAGATCCTCGACAGCGCGGTCGAGCGAGGCCTCATCACCTCGAACCCGGCGCGCGGCAAGCGGCGTCGGCTCAAGACCATCAAGCCCGTGCGCCGTCAGCTCGAGGCCGATGATCTGAAGGAGCTACTGATCGTCGCGGGGGACATGGACCGGAATCTCTTCCGCGACCACCGCATCGGACGACGGCCGATGATCGCCACGATGGCGAAGTCCGGGCTGCGCGTCACGGAGATGTGCCGGCTTCGCTGGCGCGACGTCGACGTGCACCACGAACGCCTCGTCATCGGGGACGCGAAGACCGAGGCGGGGAACCGCTACGTCGATCTGAGCCTGGACGTCATGGAGGAGCTCATGACATGGCGGGCGGAATCCCAGCCACGGTCACCGGACGCATACGTCTTCCCGACAGCGAGCGGCAAGCCGCGCGACAAGGAGAACATCTCCCGTCGCGTCCTCGGTCCGACCGCCAAACGGGTAAACGAGCTTCGCGCGCAGCGGGAGCTGCCGCCGCTGCCGACGGTGACCCCGCACGCGCTGCGGCGAACGTACATCAGCCTCATGATCGAGGCCGGTGCACCGCTGCCCTACGTCATGAGCCAGGTCGGGCACGCCGACTCCCGCACGACGCTGGAGATCTACGCGCAGGTGCAAAAGCGGCTTAGCCGCAAGGGGGTGCATCGCGCCTTTGACGACCTGCTCGCCAACGCGGGCAGGACGGCGATCGACGTTCCGACCGACGCCGGCGGCAACATGTCGCAGTCGTCCGTCGAGGCAGGTTCCGGCGTCATCGAAACCGCCGCATCAGGACGGTCTGCCGGTCCGCGTGGTCCACGCTCTGGGCCACGGAAGTGAAATTCACCCACCCGAGGATGACCCACAGCCAACTCAGCCATAAGAAAAGGCCCGCAAAAGCGGACCTTTTTGGAGTGGAGCCAGCCGGGATCGAACCGGCGACCTCCTGCTTGCAAAGCAGGCGCTCTCCCAACTGAGCTATG
>JBAQGP010000399.1:0-2362 GCA_049287845.1 Solirubrobacteraceae bacterium
ACCCAGGCTCAGACCGCGGTCGACAGCCACGCCAAGAAGGACTGGTTGAAGAAGACCTCGTGCCGCAAGCTGTATCTGATGGCTGACTGCAACGGCTACAAGGCGCCCAAGACGACCTCCACCGCGGGGGCTGCCGGCGCCGCCGGTGCGACCGCCCCCTCCGGTGCGACCGCCCCCTCCGGGGCTGCCGGTGCGACCGCCCCCGCCGGGTCCAGCCCGGCACCCGCGGGAACCGCCACCGCTGCACCGTAACCGTGTCCGCCGAGGACGCGGCCCAGTCCCTGACGACGCTTGACGAGATCACCCGCCGGCTGCGGCGCGAGTGCCCGTGGGACCGTGAACAGGACGAGCGCACGATCGTGCCCCACACGGTCGAGGAGGCCTACGAGCTGGCCGACGCGGCGCACCGGCGTAACGACGCCAAGATGCTCGACGAGCTCGGCGACGTCCTGTTCCAGGTGCACTTCCTGGCGCTGCTGCTCGAGGAGCGCGGCGCCGGCGACCTGCGCCGGGTGGCCGAGCACGTCACACGGAAGCTGATTCGCCGCCACCCTCACATCTTCGGCGAGACCGAGGTGGAGAACGCCGCCGAGGTGCTGCGCAATTGGGACGCGATCAAGCGCACGGAGCCCGACCGCGAGCCGGGGATCTTCGGCGAGGTGCCGGAGAACCTCCCGTCCCTGCTGCATGCCCGCAAGCTTCAGCGGCGGGTCGCCTCCAGTGGCTTTGACTTCCCAGACGTCGAAGGCCCCCTGCAGTCGGTGCGCGATGAGCTGGACGAGCTCGAGGCCGCCGAGAGTGCCGACGATCGCTACCACGAGCTCGGTGATCTGCTGTTCGCCGTGGTCAACGTGGCCCGCAAGCTCAAGGTCGATCCGGAACTGGCGCTGCGCTCGGCGTCGGAGCGATTCCGTGGCCGGGTGACGGCGGCGGGCGACCTCGCGGCATCCGAGGGCGGAAGCTGGGACGATCTCCCGCCTGAGCAACAGCTCAGCTACTACGCCCGCGCACGCCTGACCGAAGGAGACAGCCCCCAGCGATGAGCCAGATCGAGCACGTGCACGCACGCCAGATCCTCGACAGTCGTGGCAATCCGACCGTTGAGGTGGAGCTCAGCGTGCGCTCTGGTGCCTGGGGACGGGCTGCGGTGCCATCGGGAGCCTCCACGGGGGAGTTCGAGGCCACAGAACTGCGCGATGGCGGGTCAGACTGGATGGGCAAGGGCGTGACCAAGGCCGTGGAGAACGTCAACGGCGAGATCGCCACCGCAGTCCACGGTCAGGACGCCTCCGGCCAGGCGGCGCTCGACCGGATGCTCATCTCGCTGGACGGAACGCCGAACAAGTCGCGTCTGGGCGCCAACGCGATGCTGGCGGTGTCGCTGGCCGCGGCGCAGGCATCGGCGGCTGAGCAGCGTCTGCCCCTGTGGCGCTACCTGGGCGGCGAGACCGCTCACATCCTGCCGGTGCCGATGATGAATGTGCTCAACGGCGGCGCGCATGCCGACAACGCCGTCGACTTCCAGGAGTTCATGATCGTGCCGGTGGGCGCGCGGACCTTCAGCGAGGCGCTGCGCATGGGCTCCGAGGTCTTCCATCACCTCAAGGCCGCGCTGCACGAGGAGGGCCACGCCACCTCGGTGGGCGACGAGGGCGGCTTCGCCCCGGACTTCCAGTCAAACGAGCAGGCGCTCGACGTCCTGATGACGGGCATCCGTGCCGCCGGCTACGTGCCGGGCGATCAGGTGGCCATCGCACTGGACCCCGCCGTGTCCGAGCTGTTCGAGGACGGCGAGGGCTACGTGCTGGAGCACGAGGGCCGCACGCTCAGCGCCGCGGAGCTCGGCGCCTACTGGGCCGACCTGTGCGACCGCTTCCCCATCATCTCGATCGAGGACGGGATGGACGAGGAGGATTGGGACGGCTGGTCGGCGCTGACCCAACGCCTCGGCAACCGGATCCAGCTCGTCGGCGACGACCTGTTCGTCACGAACACCCAGCGGCTCAAGCGCGGGATCGAGAGCGGCGTCGCCAACGCCATCCTCATCAAGGTCAACCAGATCGGCACCCTGACCGAGACCTTCGCCGCCATCCGCATGGCGCGGGAGGCCGGCTACGCCGCGGTGATGTCGCACCGCTCCGGTGAGACCGAGGACGTGACGATCGCGGACTTGGCGGTGGCGACCGGGTGCGGGCAGATCAAGACCGGCGCCCCGTCGCGAACCGATCGTGTGGCCAAGTACAACCAGCTGCTCCGGATCGAGGAGGCGCTGGGCCCCGAGGCCAGCTACCCCGGGCGGTCGGCGTTCCGCGCGTAGTGGGGCCCCCGGCGGTTGGCGCTCCGCGCGTAGTGGGGCTCGGGG
>JBAQGP010000400.1:0-2465 GCA_049287845.1 Solirubrobacteraceae bacterium
GCGCCTGGATGTGCTGGACCATCCACGCGTCGGCGCCCGCGTCGGCCCGCTCGGAGAGAAGATCGACCATGCGCTCGAACGCCCGGCGAGAGGTGCGTACGCGCTCCACCGGGGTGATCTCGGCCTCGACGGTGAGGATGGGCTTGATCTTCAGAGCCGAGCCCAGCCACGCCTGCGCGCCGGCGATTCGCCCGCCCCGTCGCAGGTACTCCAAGGTGTCGATCGAGAACCACATCTTCAGCTGTGCTCGTGCGTCGCGAGCGTGCTGGGCCACGGCGGCCCCATCCGCTCCCGAGCGGGCCGCGGCGGCGGCCGCCATGATGACCAGACCCTCACCCCCGCACGCGGTGGCGGAGTCGATGACATGTACGCGGGCCGCCCGTTCGCCCAGCTGATCGCGGGCCTGCTCGGCGGCGCGCACGGTCCCGGACATGCCCCCCGCCAGGTGGACTGACACGATCTCGTCGCCGCGCTCCAGGAGAGGCTCGTAGACGGCCAGGAAGTCGCCGATCGACGGCTGCGACGTCGTCGGTAGCGCCCCGCCGGAGCCCAGCCGGCGGTAGTACTCGTCATAGTCGGTGATGTCAGACTCGCGCTCGGCGCCCCCGGGCCAGTGCACATACAGGCTGACCTGATGAATTCCCTGCTCCCGGGCCAGTTCTGCGGGGAGATAGTGGCAGGTGTCGGCGACGATGGCGACAGGCATGCGCGCGGCACCCTAGCAGTGCCCTGTCGTTCTACACTCGGCGCGCGACCATGGGGTCAACGCTCGTCACCGGAGCGACCGGGTTCATCGGCGCCCACGTGGCCCGGCTGCTGCTCGCGCGCGGGGACGAGGTGGTCGTCACGGTGCGCCGGGACTCCCCGCCGGCCGCCCTGCAAGGGCTCGATGTCCGCCGCGTCCGCGCCGACATCCTGGATCGCCGGGCCGTGCGGCGGGCGCTGACGGGAGTGGAGCGCGTCTTTCACGTGGCCGGCACCACCAACCTGCGCACCACCCGGGCCGAGGTCTTCTCGGTCGCGGTCGAGGGCACGCGGATCGTCTTGGAGGAGGCACTGCGCGCGGAGGTTCAGCGGGCCGTGTACACGTCCTCGGCGGGAACGATCGGCCCCGCCCGCGGACGCCGAAACGCCGACGAGACAACGGGATGGGGCGCGGGCCGCTATGCCATCCCCTATCTCGACGCGATGCAGGAAGCCGAGACGGTCGCGCTGCGCATGGTTCAGCGGGGCCTCCCGCTGGTCGTCGTCAACCCCGCGCACGTACTCGGCGCCGGCGACCCGGGCCGCTCGTCGACCGTCCTGGTCCGGCGTTTCCTGCGCCGCGAGATTCCGGTGTACGTCGACGGGACGCTCAACGTCGTCGCGGTGCAGGACGTCGCTCGGGGCCACCTGCTGGCCGACGAGCGCGGACGCGTCGGCCAGCGCTACATCCTGGGCAACCGTAACTTCACGACGACGCGCCTGTTCGCGGACCTCGGCCGGCTGTCGGGCGTCGAGCCGCCGGCGCTCAAACTGCCCGTGACGGCGGCGATGACGCTGGCCGCCGCCGCCCAGCGGCTGGGTCAGGCGAACCTGCCGACCCCCGTCGAGGTGCGGGTCGCGTCGCTGAACTGGAGCTTCTCCAACCGCAAGGCCAAGCGCGAGCTCGGCTGGAGCACCTCGCCCCACGAGGATTGCCTGGAGGAGACCATCGAGTACTACCGACGACGCGAGGGGGACGCGCTCGGCGCGCCCGGCGCGAGGCAGCCTCTGCCCCTGCGCCTCGTCGGGGGCACCGCGCGGCGCGTCGGGCTCTGACTCGTATCGTGGTGAGCCGTCAATGGCCACGCTCTATCGCTGCAACACCCCTACTGACCGGCTGTGCCCATGCGGGCGGGTCGCCCGGGCCCTGCGCCGTGACGGGATCGCATTTCAGACGGTCGTCGTCGGCCAGCGCCGGTCCCGGCGCGAGGAGGTGGAGGCGCTCAGCGGCCAGCAGCGGGTTCCGGTGCTCGTGCTCGACGGGGAGGTGATCTGCGACTCGCGCCGGATCGTTGAGCATCTCGACCACCGGCGATCGGGGTCAGCCGCTCACGAGCGCTGACGCCGCATCGCGCACCGGCGGCGCGGCCACGCCCCGCTGGTCCTCGCCATCTGGTCGGCCCCGGGTGCACCCCCGGGGACGATCACTGCCTACAGCCGGTTCTCGATCGTCAGCGGTGCCTGCTCCGCTCCGGCCGGCTCGGCGGTCTCGGCCTCGCCGGCGGGGGCCTCGATGCCGAGGGTCTGGGCCAGCTCGCCGGACTGGTACATCTCAGACACGATGTCGCAGCCGCCGACCAGCTCGCCGTCGACGAACAGCTGCGGGATCGTCGGCCAGTCCGACAGCGCCGACAGCTCCTGGCGGATGCGCGGATCGGGCAGGATGTCGACGGCGGCGAACTGCGTGCCCAGCGACTGCAGCGTGGCCACCGTCCGGGCCG
>JBAQGP010000401.1:0-6806 GCA_049287845.1 Solirubrobacteraceae bacterium
GCTTGCGCTTGGGCTTCTCGGCCTTCCCCGCCTTCCCCGCCACCGCATCCGCCGCCCCCACGCCCGCCATGCCGACAGACGTCTCGTGGTCTCCCGGCCCGGCCAGCATCGCCTGCAACGACGCCGCGAACTCCCTGAGCAACCGGTTGCCGATCTCCTCGATCATCCCGCCGCGTCCGAAGCGCGCCAGCCGGCCGGTGATGCTGTAGTCCGTGGAGAGCTCGACCACGGTCGCGCCCGGCCCGGCCTCCTTCACCGACGAGACGATCGTGGCCTTGGCGCCACCCTGCCCGCGCCTGTCGGTGCCGGCCGCCTGCATGGTCGCCGTGTGGGCGCCCGCGTCGATGCCCTCCATCTGAAGCTTGCCGGTGTAGGCGGCGGCGGTCGGTCCGATCTTGACCCGGAAGCTGCCGTTGTAACTGCCGTCCTCGTTGCGTCCCGTCACCTCGGCGCCCGGCAGGCAGGGTGCGACCCGCTCGACGTCGATCAGCGCCGCCCAGACCTGGTCCAGCGGTGCGGTGACCTCAAATGACTGCTCTAGCTTCATCGCGGACCTCCTCCAGGTCTTCAGGGGTATCGACGTCGCGCCCGGAGCATAGGTGCCCGACCTCCAGCTCCGCTCCGCCCCGGAGGAGATCACGGGCGCCCTCGTCGCCGGTCAGCGAGGTCAGCGCCGTGATCTCCCGGGGACCGAGCACCACCGGGTGCCCGGGTCGGCCACCGTACACCGCTCGCGCCCGCGGCGGCTGCTCGACGAACAGGCGGATCACCTCCGGCGTCACCAGGGGTGCATCCCCAAGCGTCACGATCACCTTGCACACGTCTGCGCCCGCGCTCAGGAACGCCACGCCGCGACGCAGCGACCAGGCTTGCCCGGACTCCCATTCCTCGCACACGACGGTCTCGGCCCGGCCAAACCCCACGCCTTCACGGATCGCCCAAGCGGACGAACCCAGCACCACCACCACCCGCGAGAGCTCGGCCACGTCGCATTGCGCGCGCACCGCCCACTCCAGCAGCGGACGTCCGTGGAAGTCGGCCAGCTGCTTGGCCGAGGCGCCGAACCGCGTCCCTGCGCCGGCGGCCAGCACAAGGCCCGCGACCGCCATCCTACGCCCGCGCCTCCCGGATCGACCCCTCGGCGGCCTGCAGCCGACCGCCAGCGCGGCCGCGAGCCACTGCCACGATCTCCCCCAGGATCGAAAGTGCGGTCTCATGAGCCGTCCGGGCGCCCAGGTCCAGACCGATGGGGCCTGACAACCGCCCGACCTCGGCTTCGCTGAGACCGCGCTCCTCCATCAAGCGCGAGCGCCGCCGCTCCTGGTTGCGCCGTGACCCCATCCCGCCGACGAACATCGCCGGCGAGCGCAGCGCGATGTCGAGGGCCGGGTCGTCGAGGACCGGATCGTGGGTCAGGACGGCGACCGCCGTCGACGAGTCGATCCCGCCCAGGCGCGAGAACGCCACGTCCGGCCAGGCGGCGATCAGCTCGTCGGCGTCGGGAAACCGCTCGGGCGTCAGATACCGCGCCCGCGGATCCACCACATACGTCCTCCATCCCAGCGCACGCCCCAACCGCGAGAGCGCCGCCGCCAGCTCCACGGCGCCGAACAACACGAGCCGCGGCGGAGGGTCCGCAACCGCCTCAAACGCCGGCCCGTGCAGCTCGGAACCATCGATCCAGTCAGCGTCCATCAGAGGACCCTCACATCTCCTCCAGGATCCCCGCCAGCTCCTCCAGCGACGCCAGCGAGTTGCCCGCCAGAAGCCGATCGGTGTGCGGCACCGCGGCCTGCATCCCTCGCGCCAGCGGCTGATAGTCGGGATGGGCGGCCAGCGGGTTGAGCCACACCAGCCGGTAGGCGGCTCGGCGCAGCCGCGCCATCTCAACGTCGAGCTGCTCGGGCTCGCCGCGGTCCCAGCCGTCCGAGAGCACGATGACCACCGCGCCCCGGCCGATCCGCCGCCCATGCACCCGGTTGAGCTCGGCGATCGCGGCCCCGATGCGGGTGCCGCCCGAGAAGTCGGTGACCGCCGCGGCGGCGCGGTCCAGGGCGCGGTCGTGGTCGCGTCCGGCCAGCTCCTGGGTGATCCGGGTCAGCCGGGTCCCGAACGCGAACGCCTCCACCCGCCGTTGCGCGGCCACGCAGGCGTGCATGTACTGAAGCAGCATGCGGGCGTAGGGGGCCATCGAGCCCGAGACGTCACAGACGAGCACCACCTGGCGGGGACGCTCGGTCGGAGCCCGCCAGCGGCGGTGCAGCGGCTCGCCGACGGTGCGCAGCGACTCGTGGACGGTGGCCCGCAGATCGGGCACATGCTGGCGCCGGCGAGAGGGCCGCGTGCGTCGAGACAGCCGGGTCGGATGCCGCCGCGCGAGACGGTGGATGAGCTCCCGGGCCAGCGCCATCTCGGCCTCGGTGTAGCGCGCGAAGTCCTTATCGTGCCGCAGTTCGATGTCAGACCAGGCCGCGGGCACCACCTCTGACTCCGCATCGGCCTGCGCGCCGCCGGGATCCGCGAGCCCCATCACCGGAGCGGGGCGCTCGATGTGACCCAGCGCCCCCAGCGGATTCTCCGGGTCCAACGGGACCCGGCCGTCACCGAAGACCGCGATGAATGCCAGATCGAAGCGCTCCAGATCGATGTGCTGGGAGCACAGCACGGTGCGCAGCGCCAGGCGCACGTCGTCGCGCGACGCGCAATCGACGGTCTCCAGCGAGCGCACCGCGTTGAGCAGCTCCCCCACCCCGACGCGGGTGCCCTGGGCGCGCAGCACGGCGGTGAGGTCGCCCAGCCGGCCCACCATCCCGTCCACCAACGGCCCGAGCGCGTCAGCAACCGCGGCGTCCGGGCCGAGCGCCGGGTCAGACACCCTCGAGTACCCCGCGCTCGCGCACGCGCAGGACGTCTTCGTGGACCTTCAAAGCGACGCCGAGCGTCTCGTCCAGAGAGGCCTCCTCGCCAAGCGCCAGGAGCGCCTGGGCCCACACGATCGTCTCCCCCACGCCCGGGAGCTTGTACAGGTCTCCCTGGTCGCGCAGCCGCGACACGGCGTCCACGACGCGGGCCGCGATCACCTCCGGGACGCCGGGGAGGCGCGCCTCCACGATCGCCCGCTCGCGCTCGGGCGTCGGATAATCGATCCAGTGATAGAGGCAGCGCCGCTTCAACGCATCGTGAAGCTCGCGCGTCCGGTTGGAGGTCAGGAGCACGATCGGGCGGCGCTGCGCTGTGACCGTGCCCAGCTCCGGGATAGTGACCGCGAAGTCCGACAGGAACTCCAGCAGGAAGGCCTCGAACTCGTCGTCGGCCCGGTCGATCTCGTCGATGAGGAGCACGACGGGCGTGTCAGGGCCGGACTCGAGCGCCTCGAGCAGGGGCCGCCGCAGCAGAAAGCGCCGGGAGAACAGCTCACCCTCGTCGACGCCCTGCTCGGTGGCGCGCAGGGCCAGGAGCTGGCGCGAGTAGTCCCAGTCGTAGACGGCGTGATGCAGGTCGATGCCCTCGTGGCACTGCAAGCGGATGAGCTTGGCGCCGATCGCCGCCGAGAGCGCCCGGGCCACCTCGGTCTTGCCTACGCCGGCCTCGCCCTCCAGGAGCAGAGGCTGCTCGAGCACCACGGCGAGGTGGACCGCCATCGCCAGGGGGCGATCCGCGAGATATCCCTGGCCCGCGAGAACGTCGCTCGCGGCTCTGACCGACTGCAGCGCCGCGAGCGTCATCGTGCCCCGATGTTATCCGCCAACTGCGTCCTGGATCGCGCGCCGGGTGAGCACCCGCGCCAGATGCCGCTTGTACTCCTGGCTGGCGTTGAGGTCCGCCGGCGGGTTGGTCCCCTCGGCCGCCTGCTCCGCCGCCCTGGCGATGTTCTCGGCCGAGAGCTCCTGACCGCGGAGTGCCTCCTCGGCCGCGGTGGCGCGCAGGGGCACCGAGCCCATATGGGTGAGCCCGATCCGGACGTCCTCGCACGTCTGACCTGATGCCTTGACCACGGCGCAGACGCCCACCATTGCCCAGTCCTCGGAGCGCCGGTTGAACTTCTGGTGACCGTAGCCCCAGCCCTCCAGCGCCGGGATCCGGATCTCGGTCAGAACCTCGTGCGGACCGACCTCGGTGGTCATGTAGCCCTTGAACAGGTCGCCGGCGGCAACCGAGCGCTGGCCGTCCGGGCCCTGGAGGGTGACCTCGGCCTCGGTGATGAGCATGGCCGCCGGCAGGTCAGACGCCGCGTCGCCGTGGGCCAGAGACCCGCCGATGGTGCCGCGGTTGCGCACCTGCATGTCGGCGATGGTCGACGCGACGGCCGAGACGACGCCCAGATCAGAGGTCTGCTCCAGCACCGTGTGCGTCGTCAACGCGCCCACCCGCCAGTGGCCGTTCTGGCGCTCCACGCCGTGCAGCCCGGGGACCTTGCGCAGGTCCACCACCAGCGTCGGCGCGGCCAGGCGGAGCTTCATCAGTGGGATCAGCGAGTGGCCGCCGGCCAGCAGCTTGGCATCCTCGCCGCCGTCCACGAGCGCCGCGATGGCGTCCTGAAGCGACTCCGGTGCCGTGTAGTCGAACTCGGCGGGGATCATGACTGCGCGCCTCCCTCCGGGCTCGCGCCCTGTCCTTGGTTGATTGCCTCCCAGACCCGCATCGGGCTGAGGGGCATGTTCATGTAGTCGACGCCGAGCGGCCGGACGGCATCGATGACGGCGTTGGTGACCGCCGCCGAGGCGGCGATCGTGCCGGCCTCACCGACGCCCTTGGCGCCCAGCGAGTTGACCGGCGACGGGGTCTCCGTCCGGTCGGTCTCGAACGTCGGGATCTCCGCCGCGGTCGCCAGGGCGTAGGTGACGAAGCTGCCGGTGGTCAACTGGCCGCTGTCGTCGTAGTACACGCGCTCATAGAGCGCCTGGCCGATGCCGTGGACCACGCCTCCGTGGATCTGCCCGTCGATGAGCAGGGGATTGATGGCTCTGCCGCAATCGTCGACCGCCACGTACCGCACCACCTTGACCTTGCCCGTGTCGCGGTCGACGTCGACGACGCAGGCGTGCGCGCCAAACGGGAACACGAAGTTCTCCGGGTCATAGAAGGTGGTCTCCTCCAGCCCGGGCTCCATTCCCTCGGGCACCGCGCCGATGTAGGCGACGCCGGCGACGTCGGCCAGCGCCATTCCCTTGTCCGGCGACCCGCGGACCGAGAACTTCCCGTCAGCCACCTCGATGTCCTCGGGGGCGGCCTCGAGCTCGGCGGCCACAATCGCCTTGACCTTCGCTACCACCTTGTCGGTGGCCTTGGCGACGGCTTCGCCGCCGGTGGCGAGAGAGCGCGACCCGTAGGTGTTGCGCCCCTCGGGACCCATCGAGGTGTCGCCGTGGATGACCTCGATGGCCGACGGATCAATACCGAGCTTGTCGGCGACGATCTGGGCCATCGCGGTCTCGAGGCCCTGACCGTGCGGCGACGTGCCGGTGTAGACGGTGACCGCACCGGTGTTGTGGACGCGGATCATCGCCGACTCCCAGAGGCCCGCCTGGACCCCCACCCCGTTGGGGCCGGTGATCCGGCTCGGCGCCAGGCCGCAGATCTCGGTCCAGGTGCAGAAGCCGATGCCGCGGTAGATGCCCTTGGCCCGAAGCGCCTCCTGCTCGGCCCGGAAGGCCGCGACGTCGACGTGCTCCATGAGCTTGTCGAGCGTCTTGTGATAGTCGCCCGAGTCGTAGACGACGCCGGTGGCGACCTCAGCCGGGAAGTCCTCCTTGGGGATGAAGTTCTTGCGGCGGATCTCCAGCGGGTCCATGCCGAGCTCGTGGGCCACCTGGTCGAGCGTGACTTCGATCATCTGCGTGGCCTCGGGCCGCCCGGCGCCGCGGATGGCGTCGGTCGGGCACTTGTTGGTGAACACGCCCGTGATGTCGGTCTGGACGTTGGGGATCTTGTAACAGCCGCCCATCACGAACGCGCCCAGCGAGGGGATCAGCGGCGTCAGGATCATGTTGTAGGCGCCGAAGTCGGCGAGGATCTTGACGTGAAACGCGGTGATCGTGCCGTCGCGCTTGGCGCCCATCTTGACCTGGGAGATCTGGTCGCGGCCCTGGTGGGCGACCGACATGTTCTCCGAGCGCGTCTCGATCCACTTGACCGGGAGGCCGAGCTTGCGTGACGCCCAGCAGGCCAGCAGCTCCTCGCCGTACACTTGGAGCTTCTGGCCGAAGCCGCCGCCGACGTCGGGCGCGATCACGCGCACGTGGTCCTCGCCGAGACCGAGCAGCAGGGCCATGAACAGGCGGACGAAGTGCGGCACCTGGGTGGCCGAGTACAGCGTCAGCGAACCGCCGCGGTAGTCGGCGATCACGCCGCGGCACTCGATCGGCGCCCCGGCGATCCGGTGGTTGACGACGCGGCGCTCGACGATCACGTCGGCCTCGGCGAAGCCCTGTTCGACGTCCCCGCCAGCGAGCGTCCACTCGTGCACCTTGTTCGTGCCCAGTGACTCGTGCACGAACGGGCCGCCGGCGATCGCCGCCTCGGGGTCGACGATCGCGGGCAGCGTCTCGTACTCGACGAGCACGTCCTCGGTCGCGTCCTGGACGGCATAGCGGTCCTCGCCGATGACGACCGCCACCGGGTCGCCGACGTGCTTGACGGCGCCGCGGGCGAGCGGCCAGTGCTCAGGGTTGTTGACCTCGACGCCGGGCGGGACCCAGGCCATCGGCAGCGGCCCACCCAGATCGGACATGTCCGCGCCGACGTAGACGGCGGTGATGCCGTCACGGGCGATCGCGGCGGAGGTGTCGATCGACGTGATCTTCGCG
>JBAQGP010000402.1:0-1765 GCA_049287845.1 Solirubrobacteraceae bacterium
CACACCCCCCGCGTCACCCAGATAGAACGTGGCGTCAGACGGCCGGTAGACGCCGATCTGCGTGCGGCCCGACCCATCCCAATCGCCGGTGACCGGCACGTCGCCCGCATTACCGAAGGTGATCGCCACCGTGATCGCATCGTCCGCGCTGGCCGCGGGAGTGGCGGCCAGAGCGCCGTACCACGCGGCACCCGCACACACAACGGCGACCACGAGCGGGCGCAGGCGTGACGACATCCTCGGCGAATCCTACCGTCGTCCGGACTGGCGGCGATCGGGACCCGCACACGGGATAAGCTGACGCCGTGGCCGACACCGTCGATCTCAGCGATGCGATCGCGCATCTGCGAGCGGCCGATCCGGTGCTGCGGGCCCTGATCGATGAGATCGGGGTCGAGAGCCTGGGCGACCGGCGCATCGGCCGCCCTCGCGACCACTACGGCGCGCTGGTGAGAACGATCGTGGGCCAGCAGCTCTCGACGCGGGCGGCCCGGGCCATCTATGAGCGCCTGACCCAGCGTTTCGGGGGCCGGGCCCCGACGCCCGAGGAGATCCTGGCCGACGATCCCGACGAGTTGCGCTCGAGCGCCGGCCTGTCACACGCGAAGGTGCGCTACCTGCGATCGCTGGCCGAGCACGTGCTCGACGGGTCACTGGAGCTGGCCACGCTCGGCCGCCTCTCCGACGACGAGGTCACCGCGGAGCTGACGGCGATCAACGGCATCGGCCGGTGGAGCGCCGACATGTTCCTGATGTTCCACCTCCAGCGTCCCGATGTACTGCCGGTGGGCGATCTGGGCATCCGCAAGGCGTTCGAAGTCGTCTACGGGCTCCCTGCGTTGCCCGAGAGCGAGGAGATGGAGCGCATCGCGGAGCCGTGGCGGCCGCACCGCACCGTGGCCTGCCTGTTCCTGTGGCGCTCGCTGAGCGTCGTTCCCGTCTGAGTCCACCCGCCCGCGCAGCCAGCCGTGCGCGTTGCGCCGGCTGTCGCTCGCGCTAGACGGCGGAGACCTCCTCCTCCTCCGCAACGCGGAAGGAGGAGCCACAGCCACAGGCGGCGATCACGTTGGGGTTGTCGACCTTGAAGCCGGCGCCCTGGAGCCCGTCGACGAAGTCGATGGTCGAGCCCTCGACGTACGGCAGGCTCGGCGTGTCGACCAGCAGGCGGATCCCGTTGTACTCGAACACGGAATCCCCCTGCCGCTGCTCGTCAAAGGCGAGCGCGTACTGGAAGCCCGAGCAGCCGCCGCCACGGACTCCGACCCGCAGGCCGGCGGTCTCCGCGACCGCATTCTGGGCGGAGAGGAACTCGCGAACCTTCTCGGCGCCCTTGTCAGTGAGGGTGATCATGCTTCATTCAGTATAGCGACCGGGCCTCGCTACGCTAAAGCCATGTCCGCCACCCCCGACGAGCTCAAGGAACGGATCGAGGCCGGGATTCCGGGCGCCGTCGCCGAGGTCACCGGGGACGGCCATCACTTCAACGCCGTCGTGAGCGCTGCCGCGTTCCACGGTCTGACGCGGATCGCCCAGCACCGGCTCGTCTACGACGTGTTCGGCGCCGAGATGGGTGACCGCATCCACGCCCTCTCCATTCAAACGAAGACCGCGGAAGCTGAGGAGACTCGATGACTGATCAAACCGCCAACACGCTTCGTGACGCCATCCAGGAGGCGATCGACGAGAACCCGGTGATCCTGTTCATGAAGGGCAGCCCCGAGGCGCCGGCGTGCGGCTTCTCCGCGCGTACCGTCGCCATCCTGCA
>JBAQGP010000403.1:0-4072 GCA_049287845.1 Solirubrobacteraceae bacterium
GGCAGAGTCCTGCTGAGGAGATCATCCACCAGCGGTCACTCTCCGACAGCCGCGGCAGCTACCGTGGCACACCAACTACAACCACCCAGCTCTCACAGCAGGTGGACCGATGAACGGGGTCCGGTCACGGGTCCAACGTCCCCCGGGCCAGTATTGAAACAGCGCAAATGACCTGATCATGCGTTGCGCCGACAGCGGCTGCAACGCAGGGTTAAGCACAGCGCGACGCGGGACACCATGCCGGCCGTAGGCACCGCGCTGCGTCATCTGACACCCAACGAGAGGTTTACTCATGCTGCAGATGAACAGGCAAAAGGCGGCTTGCACCGCTGCTCTGATCGCGATCGCCGGCTTTGGAGCAGCCGGATGCAGTAGCGCCGCCACCAGCCACCAGGCATCTTCAGCGAGCGGATATCCAGGAGCTCCCGGGGCCACATCTGCCTCTCAGGGCTCTCCGGCCTCCCCGCCAGCAAACTCAAGCCGAGTCGCCGTCAAGGTGGCCAAAACGGGCCTGGGCGCCATTCTCGTCAGCGGTACGGGCCGTACGCTCTACCTGTGGGAAGCCGACACTTCTAACAAAAGCACCTGCAACGGGGCCTGCGCGGCGGCCTGGCCTCCGCTGACGACCCAGAGCCAACCGAAGCGCGGCGATGGCCTCCCCGCAGCCAAACTAGGGACCACCCGCCGAAGCGACGGGACGCTCCAGGTCACGTACAACGGACATCCGCTCTATTCCTTCGCCGGAGACACCGAGGCCGGCCAAACCAACGGGCAAGGTAGCCTCGGCTTCGGCGCCAAATGGGTCGTCATCAGCCCCGCAGGCACCGCTACCGGCTGAGGTGACACTCACATGCTTCAGAGCTACGCATGATGCGAACGTGGGCTGCCACCGGATCAACGCCGCACCCTCGCGTGCCATGGGCCGACGGCCCAGGCACACCAACCACGCAGACGCCTGGTCACGTCCTCCTCCCCACAGCGACACAGCGGGCAACACCCTCGCGATCTTAAAACCGAACGACAATTACTCCACGAGACGAGACACGTCATGACCACGCTGAACCGCACGACGATGCAGGAGAAGGGCGTCCGTGCGTATGTCCAATGGCGGGAGGCCTCCCTCCGGGCCAACGTCGCCTATCGCGCGTGGGCAAGCGAAGCTGGCTCCCGTGATCGAGCTGCGTTCGGGCTGTACCTAACGGCGCTCGACGCCGAAGAGCACGCCGCCGAGGTCTACGCCGAGCTGGTCCGATCCGCCGACGGGCTACCCCGGAGCGAAGATCCTCCGCCGAACCACTCCGCGGACCAGACCGGGGACTCGGATGGCCATGACCACGGTTGGCTCGGCAGCGGCGACTCGGACCCATCCCGATGCCCGCGTACGCGCCGCGGCGGGCGTTCACCGTCGTCGGACAGCGAGCGACCGGCCCCCGGATCTCATAGTGCGGTGACGAGTCGCACCCCTTGCACGCGCCGCGGGTGGCGTTGCACAGCGCGGCTTTGAGATCGAGGCCACACGGCCGCAGAGCAGGCGCTCGACCGCAGCGCGCTGCGCCTGCCCACCGCCGCGGTCATCCAACTCGCACCCCCCGACGCAGACGGGGTCGAGTTATGCCGGCGGCTGCGCGAGTTAGTTCAACTGCATATGCTGCTCAGCATGGCAGGGCGGCCGATGCAAGAGGCGACATTCATGATCCTGACGGCGCTGGCCTCGGGCAGTCAGCATGGCTACGGGATCATCACCGACGTCCGGGCGATCTCAGCTGGCCGGGTTCAGCTGAAGGCCGGCACCTTGTACGCGGCGCTTGAGCGTCTGCGGGCGGACAAGCTGATCGAGGTCGACCGCGAGGAAATTGTGGAGAGCCGACTGCGCCGTTACTACCGGCTGACGCCCGCAGGCGCGGAGGTGCTGGCCGCCGAGGCAGCCCGGTTGCAGGCCAACGCCAGCGTCGCGATGTCGCGCCTGAAGCCGGCCGCAGGGCGGGTCACATGAGTGACTCCGCCGACCTCGAGCGACGCTACCGGCGGCTGCTGGCCTGCTACCCGCATGCCTTCCGCCACGAGCACGAGCAGGAGATCCTCGCGGTGCTGATGGCCGGCGCCGACGAGAGGCAGCAACGGCCCCGGCTGGGAGAGGCCGCCAATCTGATCAAGCACGCGCTCTGGATGCGTCTGGGGCTTTCCCGAGGAGGGATCATGATCAACGAGACGACGTTCCCGATCAGCGTAGACCGACCCAGCCGCAGCCTCATGACGGCGTTCGGCGCCGGTCGAAAAGTCCCGCGGGTGACGATGGGTTCGTCAACCATCGACGTTCGCATGGGGTGGGCATTTCACGCCACGATCCCTCGCGAGTCGGTGGCATCGGCCCGGCCCCTGAACAGAGACGAACTGCGTGGTCCTTTCCGAATCAGCGTTCTCCGCGGAGTCAACTACTGGCCACGCACCGCTCTCGTCAACGGCGCCGGTACCGGACTGGTCGAGATCAAGTTCAATCGGTCGAAGTGGGTGTGGCTGGGTCCGCTCCGGGCCCCGATGCGTCGGCTCATCGTGAGTGCCGAGGATCAATCCGGGCTTGTCGCGGAACTCAACCCGAGCAGCCAACGCTCGCCAGGCGCGGGAGACCCAAGTTCGTAGTCGCGGGGCCCGCGCCCGCAAGCCCATCGACCAACGAACGACCGCAGCGTTTCAATGAGTGACCGACCAGGCCGCCTCCGCAGCGCGGGATGGCCATGGTCGGCGCAGATCGCTATGCGCTGCTGGCTCCCGGCTCGCCGGCCCAGTAGTCGGGGAGCTTGTCGCTGAGGCGGAAGCGATACCCCGTCTGCCCGGGAACGTGGAGCTCGTACGTGTCGTCGTCTGGGTAGACCGCGGCCCACGGCCCGCTGACGGGCGCCGAGCAGAACAGCAGCCGCGCCGGTTCGCCGCCATGGTTGAGAAACTGACGGGCGCCAGCTTCGCCCTCGGGGAAGCAGACGATGTCGCCAGGCGCCATGACGTCCTGGTCGCCAGGGTGGCGCAGCGTCGGCATGCCGCCGAGCACGAGCGCCCAATGCTCGCGGCACCAGTCATAGCGGTAGGGACCGGTCGTCTCGCTCGAGCCCATTTCGTACAGCGTGGGGGCCCAGGTCTGTGCGTGCAGTCGCTCTGCGAGATGTGAGTCGCCCGCTGGGAGCGAGCCCAGGTCGATCTGTGCGCACCCACCTACGCGCGCTGGCGCGACTGGGACGACCGCCGGCTCGGTCCAAGTCTGCAGCGCGGCCCTCCGCAAAAACTGGACTCCGGGCTTGCCGCCGATCTTGTCGGCGTCCAGGTACACGCTCGTGAACGCCTCCCCCCAACCGCGCGCACCGGCCGAGAACATCACGACCCGGCCAGGGCCGTCGAAGGTATGGGCGCCGTCGGGACCGGTCTGGAACGCGACCAGCGTCCCAGGCTCAAGCGCGCGCTGACCGCTTGAATCGCGTAGCACCGGCTCGCCGGAAACGACGTACATCCACTCCTCGACCCCATCATGAAAGTGATACGGCCCGCGCGTGGAGCCGGCCTTAGTCTCGAAGACGGTCGCGCCGATCATCCGCGATCCCAGCGGTTCAGTCAGGTCGTGATACATGGCCTGGAACCTGCCGCGCTCGTACAGCAACTGCATCTCACACTGCGCGACGTTCACCTCGGTAAGCACCGAGGCAATGATCCCACGGCGACCAGCGGCAACAGCGCCCAGCTAGGCGAGCCGCCTGCCGCTGGAGAAGCAAGCCATCCGCTGACGAAGCCCGCGTCTCAGAGGATCGCTGATCGGACACTGTTGCCGGCGGGCGCAGTCATGAGTGTCGACCGCGGGGACCCGTCGACGCTGCGGTTCATGTGACGATGGCGGTGAGCAGCCGATCGATGTCGTCGGGGGTGTTGTGAATATGGGGTGAGACGCGGATCTTGCCCATCCGTTCGCCGGCATCGACGCCGGCGGCGTCGAGGCGCGCAAGCGCACCCTCGACGGTGTCCGGGCTAGCCGGTTCCAGGAATACAAGCGTTGAGCGCTCGGTCCTAGCCTTAGGGCTTCTCAGCCTCCAGC
>JBAQGP010000404.1:0-3675 GCA_049287845.1 Solirubrobacteraceae bacterium
GCTCCAGAGCGCGCAGGTCGCCGGCGCCGAGGCCGTGGCCGGCACCGGGCTCGACGTGAACGGACACCGCGGCGCCCGTGCTGCCCAGGACCTCGGCCAGTCGGCGCGTCTGCTCGGGCGAGGAGTAGGGGTCGCCCTCCCCGGCGGCGATGAGGATGTCGGTGCCCTGGAGCCGCGGCTCGTCCTCGGGCTCATAGGGGAGCATGGGTCGCAACAGGGCGGCCGCGCCGAGCAGGCCGGAATGACGCAGGAGCAGGCTGACCGCGATGTTGGCCCCGTTGGAGAAGCCCAGCGCGGCGATCTTGCCCGGATCGCGCCCATAGGCCCGCGCGGCGGCGCTCACAAATGCGCTCAGATTGTCGGTGCGCACCAGCAGGTCGGGAATGTCAAGCTGCCCGATGGCCAGGCGACGAAAGAACCGCGGCATCCCGCCCTCGAGCACCTTGCCCCGCGGCGACAGGAGCGCCGCCCGCGGGGCGAGCTGTCGGCCGAGGCCGACGAGGTCGTGCTCGTCGCCGCCCGTGCCGTGCAGCAGCAGCAACGTCCAGTCGCCAGGGGGGGACGGGGCCGGCTCGTAGACGTGCTCGAAGTCCAGCTCGGTGGTGGCGTTCATCGTCAGCTCCCGGCGCGGACCGGCGCGGGGCGCCAGGCGCGGGTGTCGGGCAGTTGGGTCAGCCGTGGCTCGATCTGGGCTCGATGCTGCTCGAGGAACGGCGGCAGCGAGAGACCCTGGCCCATCTCCTCGGGCGCCTCGTCGGAGGCAAAGCCGGCGCCGTCCAGCGTGGCCAGCTCATACAGGATGCCGCCGGGCTCACGGAAGTAGACCGACTGGAAGTAGAAGCGGTCGATCACGGGGGTGGCGTGGGCGCCGGCCGCGGTGACGTGGCGCTGCCAGTCAGTGATCTCGGAGCGCAGGACCGACCAGGCCACGTGATGCACCGTGCCCGCACCGGGGACGCCGCGCTCATCTGACTGCTCGAAGACGATCCGGCCGCCTCGAAGCTCGCCGCGCGCCTCCCAGTTGTGTGACTCGAGCTCGGAGAAGCCGAGGACCTGGTCCAGCAGCGCCTCGCTGCGGGCGGGGTCAAGCACCTTGGCTCGCACCGCCTCAAAGCCCTGGAGGGCGAATTCGGCCGGGACCTCGAGGCTGGCGGCGGTCAGCGGAGCGTCGTCGGTGGCGAGCACGGCGAGCTCGTGGCCCATCCCCTCGGGATCTGAGAACAGCAGCCGTCCCGGCTCGCGCTCGGTGGGGATGCCCTCGCCGCCGAGACGCTCCTGCCAGAAGTCCAGGGCCGGCGCGCTCGCGACCCGGTGAACGATGCGCGAGATCATGCCCGCGCCGGCGCGACCGGGCGCGGCGCCCGGGTACTCGAAGAACGTGATGTCGGCGCCGGGTGAGCCGTGCTCGTCGGCGTAGAAGAGGTGGTAGACGCCGGGGTCGTCCTGGTTGACGGTCTTCTTGACGAGCCGCAGGCCGAGCACGCGCGCGTAGAAGTCGACGTTGCGCGGCGCGTCGCCGGTGATGAGCGTGATGTGGTGGATGCCTTCGATCGGATTCATGTGAGTCGGTGCTCCTCCCTGGCGGCCCCGGGGGCGGGGATGCCGGTGAAAAGAGGTGGGATTAGCTTGCTAGCGCAAGCATACCAGGAGATGCTTGCGCACGCAAGTACCGCCCGATCGGCGATGATGGCCGGCAATGGCTGATGATGTGAGCTTGCCCACCGCCACATTGCCCAGACGCGTCTCGCTGTTCATCACGTGCTTCAACGACACGATGTTCCCGCAGACGGGGCAGGCCGTGGTGGCCGTTCTCGAGCGCCTGGGCGTCGCCGTCGACTTTCCGCTGGAGCAGACCTGCTGTGGCCAGATGCACTTCAACACCGGCTACGCGCAGGAGACGATCCCGCTGGTGCGGCGCTTCGTCACCGCGTTCGCCGATGCGGAGCTGGTGGTCTCGCCGTCAGCCTCCTGCGTGGGCATGGTCCGCGACTCCTACGCGCGCGTGGCCGAGCTCTCGGGCGACGCCAGCCTGACCCGCGAACTCGAGTCCCTCACGCCCCGGGTGCTCGAGCTGTCCGAGCTGCTCATCGACCGCCTCGGCGTGGAGGACGTGGGGGCGTACTTTCCGCGGCGGGTCACCTATCACCCGACGTGCCACAGCCTGCGCATGCTCCACGTGGGCGACCGGCCGCTGCGGCTGCTGCGCGCAGTGCGGGGCATCGACGTCGTCGAGCTGCCCGAGGCCGAGCAGTGCTGCGGCTTCGGCGGTACGTTCGCGATCAAGAACGCCGACACCTCGATCGCGATGGTGTCCGACAAGGTGCGCACGATCCTCGACACCGGCGCCGAGGTGTGCGTGAGCGCGGACAACTCCTGCCTCATGCACATCGGCGGCGCCCTGTCGCGCCAGCGGGCGGGAGTGCGCACGATGCACCTGGCCGAGATCCTGGCCCAGACCAAGACCGGGACGCCGATATGAGCGACGTGGCCAGGGTGGGGCGCACGGAGACGTTTCCCGAGGCGGCGCGCACGGCGCTGGCCGACGCCCAGCTGCGCCACAACCTCGGTCATGCCACCCGCACCATCCGGGTCAAGCGCGCCGCCGTGGTGGCCGAGGTCCCCGACTGGGAGGGGCTGCGCGAGGCCGGCCGCGCGCTCAAGGATCGTGTCCTGCGTCACCTGGACACCCACCTCCTCGCGCTGGAGGCATCCGTGCAGCGGGCCGGCGGTGTGGTCCACTGGGCGCGCGACGCGGCGGAGTGCAACCGGATCGTGGGCGACATCGTCGCAGAGCGCGGCGTCGACGAGGTGGTCAAGGCCAAATCACTGACCACCGAGGAGACCGGGCTCAACGAGGCCCTGGAGCAGCGCGGCATCCGCGCCTGGGAGACCGACCTGGCCCAGCTCATCATCCAGCTCTCAGACGACGCGCCGTCGCACATCCTGGTGCCGGCGATCCACAAGAACCGCGAGCAGATCCGCGCCCTGTTCGCTCGCACCCTCCCCGGTGCCCCACCCGATCTCTCCGATGACCCGCGCGAGCTGGCGAACGCCGCGCGCGCCCACCTGCGCACGCTGTTTCTCGGTGCGCGCGTGGGGATCAGCGGCGTCAACTTCGCCGTCGCTGACACCGGCAGCGTCTCGGTGGTGGAGTCCGAGGGCAACGGGCGGATGTGCACCACGCTGCCCGAGGTCCTCATCAGCGTCATGGGCATCGAGAAGGTGATCCCGACCTGGGAGGACCTCGAGGTCTACCTCCAGCTGCTGCCACGCTCCTCCACGGCGGAGCGGATGAACCCGTACACCTCGCTGTGGACCGGGGTCACCGAGGGCGACGGTCCGCGCGAGTTTCACCTCGTGCTCGTCGACAACGGCCGCACCAACGTGCTCGCCGACGAGATCGGGCGCCAGGCGCTCAACTGCATCCGCTGCTCGGCCTGCCTCAACGTCTGCCCAGTGTACGAGCGCACGGGCGGTCACGCCTACGGCTCGACCTACCCGGGGCCGATCGGCGCCATCCTGACGCCGATGCTGAGCGGGATGACCGCCGCCGCCTCGCTGCCGTATGCGTCGAGCCTGTGCGGCGCCTGCTACGAGGTGTGCCCGGTGAAGATCAACATCCCCGAGGTGCTCGTGCACCTGCGCCAGGAGCAGGTGGCCCAGTCGGCGCGCGCG
>JBAQGP010000405.1:0-1597 GCA_049287845.1 Solirubrobacteraceae bacterium
CCCGAGGACCTCGCGGCGGTCGCGCTGCACGCCCGAGCCGCGATCGCCCGGGCAAGTCACCTGATCGTGGCCGAGGCGGAGCGCGCCTGCGGCGCCCACCCGTTCGCCACCGGTGGCCAGCTGGATCGCGCCCGGCGCGATCTGGAGCTGTTTCTGTTGCAGCACCGCCTGGACCCCGCCCTTGCCGCGGCCGGCGCACGCGCGGTGGCGGCCTACCGGAGCGCGTTGTGACGGCGGTCGAGCACTTCGAGGCTCAGTATCGGGCCGACCCCGATCCGTGGGCGTACCGCGCCAGCGCCTATGAGCAGGCCAAGTACGCGGCGACGCTGGCCGCGTGCGGGCCCGGGCCGTTTGCCGATGCGCTGGAGCTGGGCGCGTCGATCGGTGTGTTCAGCGGGCGCCTGGCGCCGCGCTGCCGGCGCTTGACCACGATCGATTACTCGCCCACCGCGGTACGCCGCGCGCGAGTCGCTCTGACGGCCCATCCCCAGGCGCGCGCCATGCTCGGCGCCATCCCGGAGGATCTCCCGGAGGGCCGGTATGACCTGGTGCTGGCGTCGGAGATCCTGTACTACCTCGACGCCGCCGCGCTGGCACGGACGCTCGAGACGCTGGAGGCCCGGTTGGCGTCCGGCGGCCGGCTCGTCTGCGTGCACTGGCGCCCGGCCGGCCCCGAGCGGCCGCTGACGGCGGCTCAGGTCCACGAAGCGGTGCGGCGCCAACGGTGGCTGCGCGAGCTCAAAACCCTGTGCCGTCCCGAGTACCTGCTCGATGTCCTGGAGCGCCCGTGAGCGAGCCCTACTCTCTCCTGGTCATCGGAGGTGGGCCCGCCGGTCTGGCGGCCGTGCGGGCCTATCGCGACGCCGGCGCGGGCGGATCGGTGGCGATCGTCGCCGACGAGGGACGCATGCCCTACCTCCGGCCGCCGCTGACCAAGGAGCTGCTGCGTGGGGAGAGCGAGGAGGCCGACCTGCCGCTGGAGGACGAAGCGTGGCTTGACGAGAAGAGCGTGGACCTCGTCGCAGGCCGCGCCGTGACGATTGATCCCGGCCGGCGCCAGGTGCTCCTGTCCGGCGGGCGCGAGCTGGGCTATGTCGTCTGCCTGCTGGCCACCGGCGCCGAGCCCACGCGGCTTGCCGTCCCCGGCGGCGACCGCCCCTGGGTGCACGTGGTGCGCTCCGTCGAGCACGTACGGCGCCTCACCGCCGGGCTGGGCGACACGGCCCGGGTCGTCGTGATCGGATCGGGCTTCATCGGATGTGAGATCGCCGCCTCGTTGCGGGTCCGCGGCCACCCGGTTGATCTCGTCAGTGACGAGCCGCTGCCCAACAGCGTCCGCCTCGGTGACCCTCAGGCGAGGATCGTGCAGGAGTGGCTGACCGAAGACGGGGTCCACACCCACCTCGGCGCGCCGGTCCAGAGCATCGAGCGTCAGGACGGCGCTGTCGCGGTGGTCACCGAGGCCGGACGCCTGATGGGCGACGCGGTGGTGATGGCCACCGGCGTGGCGCCGCGCTCGGAGCTGGCCGCTCAGGCGGGCCTCGAGCTCGAGGGCGGCGCGATCCCGGTCAGCGCCTCCATGCGCACCGCCCAGGAG
>JBAQGP010000406.1:0-8125 GCA_049287845.1 Solirubrobacteraceae bacterium
CGCCGGGCCTCCGAGCGCGCGCTCAGCCGCCCGCGCCGGCCTGGTTGATGCGGCGCTCCATGTCCAGCTCCACGTCGAAATCGGCCATGTCGGCGTGCCGGTACTCGACGCCCTCACCGCTGAGCAAGCCGGCCAGGACCTCCACATAGTGGGAGTCGACCTGGCTACTGGCCACGCGACGCAGCTCGTTGAGCGCCTCGAATGAGCTCATCTGCGTCCGGTACGTGTCCGATGCCGTCAGCGTGTCGTAGACCTCGGCCACCGAGATGATCTTGGCGATCTCGGGGATCTGGTCCTCGCCCAGCCCTGCCGGGTAACCGCGGCCGTCGATGCGCTCATGATGGGCAAGCACGATCTCGGCCACGGGTCCGTACATCCCGAGGTCGCGCAGCATGTCCGCGCCGAGCTCGGGATGGCGCTGGATGGCGACCCAGTCCTCCTCGGTCAGCGTGCGTCCGCGCTCGGCGACGCGGTCAGACAGCGCGAAGCGGCCGATGTCGTGCAGGAGCCCCGCGGTATGGGCCAGCTCGCACTCGGCCTCGCTCATCCCCACCGCCTGCGCGATGTCACGGGCGAACCGCGCCACCGCGGCCGAATGGCGGGCGGCGCGCTGGTCGCGGATGTCGAGCGTGCGCATGAGACCCGCCAGCACGCCCCAGGAGAGCGAGACGTACTGCTGCGCGCGCTGGCGGCTTCGATTGAGCAGGTGCGCCATGTAGGAGAACGCGAACACGGCAGCGAGCGCGAACGCGATGCCGCCGTTCCCCACCTTGAACTTGATGCTCACGCCCGCCACCGCGACGAGCAGGCTCAGTCCCTCCGTGGGCAGGAACGTGACCATCGTCTGGAGATCCAGCTGCTCGGCCTCGGGCAGCACGAGCCGGCGCAGCACGGCGATCATGGCGAAGCTGACCAACAGCCCTGTCACACCCCCCACCGCCACCGCGACGTAGAACGTGGCCGTGTCCGAGGGGCCCGAGCTCAACGCACGGATGACGACAGCGACCAGAACCGACGCCAGGATGGCGACCGGCAGGTTGTTGAGCACAACGGTGCGCCACCGCGTCCTCAGCACGGCAGTGGCGGTGAGCTCCGCGATGACGGCAGCGACCACAGCGGATGCTGGGCCCAGAAACGCGGCGGCGAGAACGCCGACGATGAACGAGCCCGACACGGAGTTGCCGTCCCGCTCGCCTGCCACCATGAGGCCGGCTCCGACGGCGGCGATCCCGAAGATCACGCTGAGCGCATTCACAGGATCGGGGCGGCTGAGCGCAATAACGACCGCCCCCACCGCCATACTCATGGCGGTCAGGATCCATGCGGCCAGATCCCTTCGGCTCAGCACAGCACCGAGTCCCGCACGTCGGCGGAGCATTTTATGGACGGTAGCGTGAAAAGCGGCTCACTACCAGCGTTGAATGATTGGGTTAACGACCCGTGCGCCAGTACATGTTCCCTCCCTCCAAGAGGTCAAGACCGGAGGTAGCCACCACCCCGAACGGGGCGGAGGCGAGCGGATGCAACGACACGTGCAAGGCTCTGGACGGTCCTTCCGGTCGCATGCTGTACCTTGCGTAGCTCCCAAATCGCGTCAAAATGGACGCAACTTCCCATACGCTTTGCACAGATTTTTAGTTGGTAACTCGTGCAATTTTAGATGTAGCAGGGGTATTCCGCAACGTTCCGGGCCACCTTTCTGATCAAGTGCGCTATCTGAAGACCAGCGAAGCGGCCGCGCTGCTAAACGTCAGCCCCAACACGCTGCGTGCGTGGGAGCGGCGGTTCGGCTTCCCCAAGCCGCAGCGCTCGCCCGGCAAGCACCGCCTGTTCACGCACGGCGAGATCGCGGCGCTGCGCGATGCCCTCCAAGAGGGCCTGTCCATCTCGTCCGCGGTTTCCCGCGCACGTGAAGGCCTGGCGGCGGATTCGAACTCGTTGGTGGGCGCGCTCGTCTCGTACGAGGGCGAGCGGGCGGACGCCGCAATCGAGGCGGCCTTGGCGCTCCGGACGGTAGAGCGCTCGGTTGAAGAGGTCTTACTCCCCACCCTGGACGAGATCCTACGCCGGTACGGAAGCGAGTCGGCGGCGTGGGCCTTTGCCTCGCACTGGGCGGCCGACTGGCTGCGCCGTGCCACGCGGCTGTCGCCGCCTCCCGTGCGGCCGGTGTCGATCGTGTTCGGCGACGCAACGCGCGACGAGCTGGACCCCGATGCGCCGTACCTACGGGCGCTCGAGCTCTTCTGCGTCCGTGCCGGCATCGACGTGCTGAGCCTCTCGGCCCGCGGCGTGGCCGGCATCGGTGACGCCGTCGCCGTGCATCGCCCCAACCTCGTCGTCGTCGCCGGCTCCCACCTCGACGATGACGCCGTGGCCCGGTGGGCCTACGCGATCCGCCTGGCCGGCGGGGCCGTCCCGGTGGCCGTGTACCGACGGGGCTCAGACCGTGGCCGGGTGCGCAGCACCGGCACGCGCAACCTGCCGCCCGGCGCCGGGGCAGCGCAGCGGCGGGTTCTGGAGCTGATCGAGGGCGAGCTTCTCGCCGTGGTGGCTCCGGCCAGCAAAAGCAGTCACGTCGCGCCCGCCCGTAGCGTCGGGGCCTGAGCGCTCGCCGGGCTCCCCGCGCTCGCCGGGCTTCCCGGAGACCTCCCGGCGCCCCTCAGAGGGCTGATCGGACCGCCGTATGGATGTCAGCGCGATGACCGCCCCATGCGGCGAGATCTCCACCATCCGTCCGCTCGCGACACCGTCACCGCCCTGGGGCACGCCCTCGCCGACTTCCTCCGGCGCGCGTAGGACAGCCGGCGCTGGACTCCTTTGCGCCGCACGGAACCGGCCAAAGTGCAGCGAACGTTGCGATCCTTGCTTATCTCGGCAAACGACGAAATAACTCCCTTATGAGCGGAATCCGGACGAATGCGGCTGCGGTCATGCTCGGGATCAGCCCGAACACGCTGCGCAGCTGGGAACGCCGCTACGGCTTCCCCAAGCCCCAACGCTCGGCCGGGGGCCACCGCCAGTACTCCCTGGCCGAGATCGAAGCCCTGCGCCTCACCCTGGCGGAGACGCACAATGTCTCGTCGGCGATCTCGCTCGCCCGGGAACGCGGCGAAGGTCCGTCCACCCAGTCGCGGCTCACCGCCATGTTCACCTGCTTTGACGAGGACGGCGCCAACCGCCTGCTGGAGGAGAGCCTCGGCTTGCGCTCGGTCGAACGAACGATCGAGGAGGTCCTGCTGGACGCGGTCACCTCGCTGTTCGAGCCCGAGGCCAGCACCGCGGAGTACCAGTTTGCCTGGCGCCACGCCGTGGGCTGGCTATCGGCGCAGCGCCGTCTCGCCCCGCCGCCCACGCGACGCGACGGCGTCATGATCTTCGACGCCTCCTCCCCGTGTGACCTGGACGCCATTCACGCCCAGGCACTCGAGGTGATCCTGCGCCGCGCCGGACTGCGTACGCTTGCGCTGACCCCGTCGATCGAGCTCACGCGGCTGGGCCGCGCTCTGCGAGCGCTCAACCCATCGGCGGTGATCCTCACGGGACGGCGCGTCTCCCTGGACTCGATCGGCCGCTTGGTCTACGCGGTGCGCTCGGTCGTGCGCGAGGTCGTCGTGTTCGACTTCCGCAGCGCGGTCCCTGACACCGGGGCCAGCACGGTGTTCCGTCTCGGCGAGAATCCCGTGGCCGCACGCGACGCGCTGCTCTCGCGCCTGGAGCAGGCGACGGCGCGACCCGAGATGTCCCCCGCGGCGGCGGCGGCCCGGCAGGCTCGGGCTCCCGCCGGGGCCTAGCGACCTCCTCTCTGCGCGAGCGTTCCGCCAGGCCGGGGCTTCCTAGAATCCCCCGCCCATGAGCAGCCCCCATCGCCCGGTCGATCCGCACGCCTCCTTCCCGGATCTGGAGGAGGCAGTGCTGGAGCGCTGGCGCGAGCGCGACGTGTTCGCCGAATCGGTACGCCGGCGCGCAGGCGCACCGCAGTGGGGCTTCTATGAGGGCCCGCCCACCGCCAACGGCCCCCCCGCCACCCACCACGTCCTCAGCCGGGTGTTCAAGGACATCTTTCCGCGATACCGGACGATGACCGGCCACTACGTCGAGCGCAAGGGCGGCTGGGACTGCCACGGCCTCCCGGTGGAGCTGGCGCTGGAGGCCGAGCTCGGCTTCACCTCCAAAGACGACATCGAGCGCTATGGCATCGCGGAGTTCAACGCCAAGTGCCGCGAGAAGGTGCTCAGCCACGTCGCCGAATGGAACCGCCTGACGGAGCGGATCGGCTTCTGGGTCGACCTCGACGACGCCTACCGCACGCTCGATCCCGGCTACGTGGAGTCGGTCTGGTGGGCGCTGAAGACGATCCACGAGAAGGGGCTGCTCTACGAGAAGCTCAAGGTCGTCCCCTACTGCCCACGCGACCAGGTCACGCTCTCCAGCCACGAGCTGGGGCAGCCCGGCGCCTACCAGGACGTCGTCGATCCGTCCGTGTACGTGCGCCTGCCGGTGATACCGGACCCCGCCCACCCCGACGTCACCCACCCCCCCGCGCAGCCCGGGGACGAACTGCTCGTCTGGACCACGACGCCCTGGACGCTGGTCTCCAACGCCGCCGTGGCCGTCCATCCCGAGCTCACCTATGTCCGCGCGCGCTATGACGGGGGTCGCACGGCGATCCTGGCCAAGGACCTCGTGGAGAAGGTGCTGGGCGAGGACGCGGAAGTGCTCGAGAGCTTTCCCGGCGCCGAGCTGGTCGGCACCGCCTATGACCCGCCGTTCGGATTCATCTCCGCCGACGCCTACGGTCCCAAGGGCCACACCGTCCTCCCCGCCGAGTTCGTCACCGCCGTCGACGGCACGGGACTGGTCCACACCGCCATCGCCTTCGGCGAGGACGACTTCCGCCTGGGCGAGCAGGAGGGGCTGACCGTGGTCAACCCGGTGCGTCTGGACGGCACCTACGACGAGCGCATCGGCCCCTACGCCGGGCGCTGGGTCAAGGACGCCGATCCCGACCTCATCGAGGACCTGCGCGGGCGCGACCGGCTGTTGCGCTCCGAGCGCTACGAGCACTCCTATCCGCACTGCTGGCGCTGCAACACGCCGCTGCTCTACTACGCCAAGCCCTCCTGGTACATCGCCACCAGCCAGATCAAGGATCGCCTGCTGTCCTCCAACGAGGTCGTCAACTGGCACCCCGAGCATGTCAAGCACGGGCGCTTCGGCAACTGGCTGGAGGGCAACGTCGACTGGGCGCTATCGCGCGAGCGCTATTGGGGCACGCCGCTGCCGGTGTGGCGCTGCGCGCATGGCTGCACCAAGGTGATGGGCTCACTGGCGGAGCTCGAGCGCGAGTCCGGCGTCAAGCTCGACGACCCGCACCGCCCGTTCGTGGACGAGGTGGTCCTGATCTGCGACAACTGCGGCGGGGACATGCACCGTGTTCCCGAGGTGATCGACGTCTGGTTTGACTCGGGGTCGATGCCGTTCGCACAGTTCCACGCCCCTCACCACAATCTCGAGCACTTCGAGGAGCGCTTCCCCGCCGACTTCATCTGCGAGGCGCTGGACCAGACGCGCGGCTGGTTCTACTCCCTGCTGGCGATCGCCACGCTCCTGTTTGACCGTTCCTCGTTTCGGAATGTCGTCTGCCTCGGCCTCATCCTCGACGAGGACGGGCGCAAGATGTCCAAGTCGGTGGGCAACACGGTCGAGCCGTGGGACGTGATCCAGCGCTACGGCGCCGATGCGCTGCGCTGGTACTTCTTCACCTCCAAGCAGCCCTGGGACGGCTATCGCTTCTCGCTGGAGACGATCGGCGAGGCGGTGCGTCAGTTCATGCTCCAGCTCTGGAACACCTACGGCTTCTATGTGCTGTACGCGAACGCCAACGGCGTGTCGCCCAACGGCCCCCCGACGCCCGCGGCCACCGGGGACCTGGACCGCTGGGTCCTGTCGCGTCTGCAGGAGACGGTGGAGGTCGTCCGCGATCGGCTGGACAACTTCGATGCCACCACGGCCGGGCGGTCCATCCAGACGTTCGTCGACGAGCTCTCGAACTGGTACGTGCGCCGCTCGCGGCGGCGCTTCTGGGACGGTGACCCCGCCGCCTTCGCCACGCTGCGTCGCTGCCTGGTGACGGTGGCGCAGCTGCTCGCCCCGTTCTGCCCCTTTGTGGCCGACGAGCTCTACGACAACCTCGACGGCAGCGAGCCCAGCGTGCATCTGTGCGACTTCCCCGTCGCCGCGGCGCGCGACGACGAGCTCGAGCAGGCGATGGACGTCGCCCGCCAGACCGTCCGCCTGGGTCTGGCGGCCCGCGCCCAGGCCAAGATCAAGGTCCGCCAGCCGCTGCGCGCGGCGGTGATCGTCGCCACGGGACGTGAGCGCGACGCCATCGGGCGCCTGGAGGACCTCGTCCGCGACGAGCTCAACGTCCACGAGCTGCGCTTCGTCTCCGAGGCCGACGAGCTGGGCCAGATCGAGGTCAAGCCCAACTACCGCAGCCTGGGCCCCCGGTTCGGCAAGCAGATGCCGATGGTGGCGGCCGCGGTGGCCGGCCTGGACCCGGGGCACGTGGCCGCAGCGCTGCGCGAGGGGCGCGCCGTGGCGATCAACGTCGGGGGCAACGAGCACGATCTGACCGCCGACGACCTGCTCATCAGCATGAAGCCGCTGGAGGGCTACCAGGTGGAGCGCGAGGGCTCGCACGCGGTGGCCCTGGAGATCGAGATCGACGACGCGCTGCAGGTGGAAGGCTGGGCCCGCGACATCGTGCGCGCGGTGCAGAACGCCCGCCAGGCCGCCGGCCTTCAGATCTCAGACCGGATCCTGCTCACCTTCGACGGCGACGAGGGACTGCTCGCCGCCGCCCGGACGCATGAGGCCTACATCGCCGCCGAGACGCTGGCGACCCAGGTGGCCTACGAAGCGCTCGATTCAGAGCCGGTCGTCATCGACGACCGGACCCTGAGGATCGGGATCGCGCTCGCCGGCTAGGCCAGCGCCGGCTCGATCTCCTCTTCGATCTTGCGCTTCGGATAGGCGCCGATCACCGTCTTGGCAACCTCGCCGTGCTTGAACAGCATCAGCGTGGGGATCGACATGACGTTGAACTTGACCGCGGTCTGCTGGTTGTCGTCGATGTTGAGCTTGACGACCTTCAGCGAGTCGGCACGCTCGGAGGCGATCTCCTCCACGACAGGAGAGACCCGGCGGCACGGACCGCACCACGGCGCCCAGAAGTCAACGAGGACGGGAATATCGGACTCGACGACCTCGGCCTGGAAGTTGTTGTCGGTCACATCTGTCACAGCGCCTGCCATCTCGGTCTCCTTGTCGGTTTACTTCAGAAAGTATAGCGAGGGTGCGAAGCTAGGCTAGTGAACATGGCGGACCCGACGAATTCGGAGATCGCAGCGGCCCTCGAGGAACTGGGCGACCTCTACGAGCTCGACGGCGCCGTGATCCACCGCATCGTGGCCTACCGCAACGCCGCCAAGGCGGTGCGGGATGCGTCGGTCTCTGTGACCGCGCTGGCCCGTGAGGGCCGCGCCACCGAGTTGCCCGGCGTCGGCGCGATCATCCAGGAGAAGGTCCTGGCCCTGGCCGGCGAGGGCGACATTCCGGCGGCGGTCAAGCTGCGCGCCAAGTTCCCGGCCGGCCTGCTCGAGATCACGCGGCTCCCCGGCCTCGGCCCCAAGCGCGCACGGCGGCTGTTCGAGGAGCTCTCCATCGACTCGTTGGACGCGCTGGAGGCGGCCGCCTCGTCGCAGCAGATCCGGGCCCTGAAGGGTTTTGGGCCCAAGGCGGAGGACACCATCCTCGCCGCCATCGCCGCCCGGCGCGCCGAGGAGGCGGAGGGCAACGGCGGCGGGCGGCGCATCGTGCTCAACCGTGCCCTGGCGGTCGGGGACCAGCTGCTGCACGCGTTGCGGACCCACCCGGCCGCGCAGCGGGTCGAGTTGGCCGGCTCGGCCCGGCGGATGACCGACAGCGTCAAGGACCTCGACATCATCGCCACCGCGGGCGATCCGCTGGCCCTGGCTCAGGCCGCCGCCGCCCTGGAGCTGGTGGAGGCGGCGCAGACGCCGACCGAGTCGGGCGTTCGCCTGCGCACCCACACCGGGCTCAA
>JBAQGP010000407.1:0-5045 GCA_049287845.1 Solirubrobacteraceae bacterium
GTCTGGCCGTGCGCGAGCTGGCCGCCGCCGACGACGGGCCGGCCTGCCTGGCGGCGGCAGCCCCGGCCCTCATGGACGATCTCCTCGGCCTGATCCTCGACGGCGCCTAGACTTCGCCTCCCCCGCGGCGGTGGTGGAACGGTAGACACGATGGACTCAAAATCCATTGTCCTTCGGGACGTGTGGGTTCGAATCCCACCCGCCGTATGAGGTTGTTCCCGCACGCTCGATGCCCTCGGCGTCCGTGGTGCCGCTGGTCCCTCGATCGTGCCCGTTCGACAAGACGGTCCACTATGATTCCGATGGTAGGAAGTAGTCGGTATCAGTCGTGGTACGATGGGGAACATGTCCACCGCCGTCCTTGAACCGCCTGCCACAACCGAGGATCTCCGCGATCGCGCCGAGGAGCTCGCGAGCGAGGTCGCGATCCACCTGGAGCCGTCACCGCAACCGGTCGAGAGCTCGGCGTTCATCGCCGCCAGGCCCATTGACCGTGTAACGCGCCGCGACCGGTTCTTTGCGGAGCTCCGGGCGGCGGTGATGAACATCGCGAGCAGCGACGCATGGCACACCCACGGCCTGACGACCGAACTGCTGCTGCTCGTCGAGCGCCTGCGCGACGACATGGAGGCGGACCCCGACGCGATCGACCCCGAGTGGCGGATTCGCGAGACGTTGCAGCGCATGCTCGTGGTGCTCAACGCGATGGTTCGCCAGCTGAGCCACAACGAGCTTGACCGGCCCGAGCAGGCGGCGCGTTTCGTCGCTGAGGCCCTCGCTGACGTCGAGGTCGGCCAGGTCGCCCAGCTGCTGAGCACCAGCAGCCGCATGGTCACCAACTATCGCAAGGGCGAGGTCGGCCAGATCCGCAAGAACACGGCGCGAGTGACGCTGGTGGCCCAGCTGGTCCATGAACTCCTGGGGTCGATGACCGCGCGCGGCGTCCTGCTGTGGTTCGACGCACGGTTGCCTCAGCTGTCGGGACGAACCGCACGCGAGCTGATCGACGAGGATCCTGCCACCCACCGTCAGGGGCTGATCGCGCTGGCGCGGGGCGGACGTGCGCAGCTGGATCGAGGTGGAGCGGCGGATGCCGCTGTGGACCACGCCTCCTGAGCACCGGGACGGCGTCTGGACCGCCTATCGCCACACCGACCGTCGCTTCCCGCCGTTGTGGTACGGCGGTGGTGTCACCAGCGTACGCCAGGAGGCGGGCCGCTGGCACGAGGAAGGCCGCGATGTCGCGCAGTATCTGGCCCTGTCGAGCAATGGCGCCTGGGCCGAGCGATGCCGGTACGCCCATATCCGCGACGACGTCCGTCGCCTGGAGGACCGACGCAAGCTGTGGCAGCTGCAGGTGAACGAGCACGACATCGCCGATCTGGCGACGTTCGACGCGTACGTTGCCTGCGGGCTGGCGCCGGAGCTGGCGGTCGGGCCGCATCAGAACTGCTGGCAACTGGCCGACGAGCTGCGCGCCGCGGGCTACCGTGGCGTGCTGTCGCCCGCGGCGGCGTACGACCATCCAGAGGCGGTCAACCTCACCCTGTTCGGGGAGCGGATCGAGAGCCAGGGGTACGGCGCGATGCCCGATCCGCGGGACAACCCCCGCCCGGACATGTACATCGCGGCGATCCTGGTCGTGGACGGCGGCTCACCGACTGCGTACGCGATGCACCACACCTGCTATGACGGCGGCTACCACCAGCAGTTCGACCGCTGGTGCGCGGCCCAGGGCCACACCCGGACTCCATGAAGGCGGCGAGATGGGTGAGAGGCGTCGAGGCTACGCCGTCGCGGCGGACGGGCCGCGCGCCACCGGCTTGGAGCCGCGGCGCCTGGCCTCCTCCTCGGGCACCTCGAGCTCCACGTTCCAGCCCTGGGAGAAGCCGATCATCGCGAACACGATGAGCGCGACCTGCACCGGGATGACGAGCAGGGTGATCGAGCCGAGCACGTTGGTGCTCAGGCCGGCGCCGCCGAACAGCGACTGGGCGGCGGCAAAGCCTTGGTGGTCGCGGTCAAACCAGCTCGTGCCGTCGAGTCCGAGGCCGGCGATCACGGCGATGATCAGGAGCAGCATCGCCAGCGCGGCCGCGATCGGCAGGATGCCGCGGGCCCAGCGGAGGATGTAGAAGGCGAGGACGAGGTAGACGGCCGACCAGATGAAGTTGACCGGCTTCATCCCCTGGAGCTTGCTCCAGCCGCCGACCGTCAAGATGATCATCAGCGCCACCGAGGCGATGAGCAGGCCCACGACGATGAGCTTGGTCAGCTTGCAGATCGCCTTGTCCCGATTGGGATGGATGACGGCGTAGCCGGGCCGGACGTTGCGTACCTGAGCCACGACGGCGGACCTTACCTGCTGAAAGCGCTGGACATGCGCACAGCATTCCCGGCCACCGTGCCTCACAATCCTCGCGACGCCTCGCGGGCGTGGTGAAACGGTAGACACGCCGGCTTTAGGTGCCGGTGGGCGCAAGCCCGTGGGGGTTCGACTCCCTCCGCCCGCACTGTTGTGCCGCCGCCGGTCAGAGGGCCGCCGCCACCGAGCGCTCCTTGGACCACTGCCAAAGCGCCTTGTCCAGCGTGCGGATCGAGACCCCGCACTGCGCCGCCAGCGCTCGGCAGGCCTCCAGGTAGCCCAGCCAGAAGCTGATCGGGTACTGCGACCGGGGTTTGACGCCGAGCGACTCCAGAGCCCGGACGTCCAGGATCGGATACAGGGCCGGGAACGCGAAGTACAGGAGCGTCGAGGCTGTGGGCACACCGACGCCGCTGAGCGCCAGCAGCGCCTGAACGCGGCGCGCCTCGTCGGGGTCGGTCAGCGCGCGGCGGGTGGCGGCGCGCACCGCCGGCTCGGTGTTCAGCGCGACCTTCGGCGCGCTGCGCGGGGTCTTCCACGCGCACACCAGCAGGAACTCTCGACGCCGGTAGTAGCCGCGGGCACGGGCGGCGGCCCCGATCGTCTCGCGCGTGCTCTCGTCAACCGGCGGAAAGCGGGCGGCGAGCTCGGGCACCTGCTCGGCGGGAAACTGAAGCTGGAAGGTCGGCACGGACGCGTATTCTGGGCCGCCCGGCGTCCGGCGGCGTCCCCGGCGGGCCGGTACCATCGCTGGACCTCACAGGGGAGTGAGTTAATGGCTATGCGCGCGGTCTCCAAAACCGTGAATCCGGGTTCGAATCCCGGCTCCCCTGCTTCCCTGCCGCGCCCGTGATGCTCTCGCACACCGTCTACCGCACGTTTCACACCTCCCGGCGGCGCGAGTTCATCCGCATCACCGAGGACGTCGCGGACGCGGTTCGCGACGCGGGCATCGCCGAGGGCATGGCCCTGGTCTGCGCCATGCACATCACCGCCGGCGTCTGGATCAACGACGACGAGCCCGGCCTCCAGGCAGACGCGTTGGAGTGGCTGGACAAGATCGCACCGCCCAGCTGGGCAGAGCCGGCCAACGACGTGGCTCGCGAGCTGCTGCCCGACCCCGGCGACTATCGGCACCACCGCGGCGGCGAGGACAACGGCGACGCGCACCTCAAGAACCTGCTGGTTCACCACCAGGTGATCGTTCCGGTCACTGAGGGCGCGCTCGACCTCGGGCCCTGGCAGCAGGTCTTCTACTGCGAGTTCGACGGTGGCCGCCCGAAGCGCCTCGTCATCAAGGTGCTGGGGGAGTAGGCGCTGGAGGGGTCGCGGATCTTCGCTCCCGGCGTCCTGGTCGGGCAGGTGGCAGTGGTGACCGGTGGGGGAACCAACCTGGGCAAGGCTGCCGCCGCGGAGCTGGTGCGCTGCGGCGCCGCCGTGGTCATCGCCGGGCGGCGAGAGGAGGTCCTGGCTCAGACGGCGGGCGAGCTGGGGGAGGGGTGCTCGTGGGTGTCGGGTGACATCCGCGATCGCTCCGGGGCCGAGGCGATCGTCTCCGGGACGATGGAGCGCCACGGGCGGCTGGACTTCCTGCTCAACAATGCCGGTGGCCAGTACTTCGGGCCAGCCGAGGGCATCACCGCCAAGGGGTGGAACGCGGTCCAGCGCCTCAACGTCGACGGCACGCTGACGATGTCCGAGGCCGCCTATGAGCTGGCCATGCGCGCGGCCGGTGGGACGATCGTCAACGTCACCGTCTCCCCGCACCAGGGCTTCCCGGCCATGGCCCACACGGGCGCCGCCCGCGCGGCCGTCGAGGCTCTCACGAAGGAGCTGGCGGAGCAGTGGGCGCATGACGGGGTCGCAGTCAGCGCGATTGCCCTCGGCCGCCTGGCCACCGAGTCACTGAAGAAGTATCCGGCGGAGCTGTGGCGGCGGGCGGCCGAGTCAGTGCCGCTGCAGCGCCTGGGCGAGGTCGAGGAGTACGGGTGGCTGGTCGCGCTGCTGGCGACGCCGGTGGGGCGGGCGCTCTCCGGGTCGGTGGTCACGCTCGACGGCGCGCTGGACAATTGGACCGGACCGTGGCCCCCGCGCGATCTCGTGCGCGACGGCGAAGTCCCCACGGAGGCGCGCGCCGCGCCCGCCGCGCCGTCTCCCGCTGACGACTGACATTCGACGCGTGGCACGCTCGGGGGCCACCGCGTTACCATCGATCGTTCCCGCGGGCGAAGTGTTGTGGTTGCACAGAAGCCTTCCAAGCTTCTAGGGCGGGTTCGATTCCCGTCGCCCGCTCTGTGGCCGGTTATCATCGGCGCAGTCACGGGGAGTGGCGCAGTCTGGTAGCGCACCCGGCTGGGGGCCGGGCGGTCGCAGGTTCAAATCCTGTCTCCCCGATTACTGAAATGACCCGCCAAGCGAGGGTTCGGCCTTCCGGCCGAATCGTCGTCGCGGGCCAGAGGGGGTAAAGGGCATCAAACGTGCGGGCACAGCGTGCTCGTCTGCAGGCGGTCAGCGGCGATGCCGCGCGCGCCAGGCCACCGTGCCGGCGACCGTCGCGGCGACGAGCGCCGCGGCCGGGACGAGGCGCCTGAGCACGGCGCCACGGGAGATCTCACCCAGGTCGAGCACGTCGTCGCTTGGACGTGCTCGGGCCGGCCGCGTCCGCGCCACAGCTGAAGCC
>JBAQGP010000408.1:0-3244 GCA_049287845.1 Solirubrobacteraceae bacterium
GGCTCGCGCTGGCGATCGCCCCGGTGCGCCGGCGCATCGCCCGTACCACCCGGCTGAACGAGGCCTATCTGCGCACCGCGGGCGCCGCCGTCCGCCGTCCGTCGGCCTGGCGCGCCTATGCCGCGGAGCAGCGGGCACTGGTCCGCGACCTGCCCGAGCTCGAGCGCCGTCTGGATGCGATCAGCGCGCCGACGACGATCATCGCCGGGAGGGACGACAGGATCGTCCCGGCGCGGGCCACCCGGCGGCTGAGCCAGCAGATCCCCGGCGCGCAACTGCAGCACAGCGCGGCGGCGGGCCATCTCGTCCCCCAGCGCGACCCTCAGCTCGTCGTGGCGGCGATCCTGGCGGCGCTGGACCGGTGATGGCTGGACTAACCTCGGCTCGGATGCCAACGCGTTCGCCGGCCAGAAGAGTGGTGGCCATCGTCATGGGCGTGTGCGCGGTTGCGCTCAGCGCGCCGCCGGCGGGACTGGCCGCGCGGCTTGTGGGGGGCCCGACGCAACGGGCGATCGCCCGTGCCTTCTTCGCGCAGCGGTCCCACCGCGGCCAGACGATCGTCTCCATCCGCACCTCGAGCGTGAACTCCTCGTGGGCCGTGGTGCGCTCGGTCACGCCCCAGCCCGCCGGTCAGACGCGCTCAGGAGCAACCCCGGCTCTGCGCAGCACGTACTACCACCTGGCGCGCGGCCGGGCCCGCCCGGCGTCGCCCCCACGGGCGGCGAAAGCCGACCTCGCCCGTGCCTTCCGGGTGGAGGTCGTCTTCAGCGGCTCAGGCCGGGAGTCGATCGCCTACACCGCGACCTATGGCAGCGTCTGCGCCGGGGAGGGCCCGTTCCTCGACACCGAGACCGACACGGTGAGCCCGATGAGCTGGAGCGTGCGCTACGTGGTGGATCTCGACGATCTGCTCTCGGCGGTGCACGGCTCCGCGGGCGTGACGCTCGTGCCCAACGTCACCTTCGACGCGGCCGGCTCGCACGTCAACGCCATCGAGACCATCAGCCGCTCCGTCCAGGACGTGGGCTGCAACGGCCAGGCGACGACGTTTGACTGCACGACGACGTTCGGAGCGGGCGGGCCGGATCCGGCAGGCCGGCTGTCGTTCCCGGCCGGCTCCGGGCTTCAGACGGGCGTGCCGACGGCGGCCCAGCAGCGCGGAGCCTGCGACCCGGACAACTTCACCCTCGGGCCGTCGCTGTGGGACAACGGCGCGGCGACCGCGACGGTCAGTCAGCTCAAGCTGCTCGGCGGGACGCTCCCGGCGCGGCCCTACGCGCCGGTCAAGGTGTCATGGCCCGCCGGTTCAGATCAGCCGGTTCCGAGCTTTGCCGCAAGCCCCTGTCAGGGCGACACCGCGGTGTGCACCGACGCATTTCGATGGCAGGGGACCGTGGCGCTGCAGTCGGTGAACCAGGTCCCGTCCGCCCGGTAGGCCTCATACGCCGTTCTTACCCCTCGGTACCTAGACTGCCCCGCCGTGGAGACACTTCCTGAATCAGCCGAGCCGCTCAGGGATGACTCCGTCGGGGTACCGACGATCCACGAGCTCGAACTGACCGCCGGCGCGGCGACGGTCGCGCAAGAGCCCGTGCGCCTGGACGTGGCGTCCCGCCGACGCACCCGCCGCCTGTCAGAGGCCGCGCGGCAGGAGCTGCTGTGGATCACGGTGCTCTACGTCGCGGCGCGCGGGATGCTTCTGCTCGTCGCCTATCTCAACGGGGTCTACGGGCACCACAACTTCCTGCACGAGCTCGCCAACTGGGACGGCCTGTGGTACCGGTCGCTGGCCAACCACGGCTACCCCGACCACGCCTCCTACGCCCAGACCAATCTGGGCTTCTTCCCGCTGTTCTCACTGGGCATCTACGCGCTGGACCAGCCGCTGATGCTCATCATCAACCACGACGCGGTCTGGATCTCCACCGTGGCGGGAGCGATCATCTCCGGGGTCGGCGGCCTCGTCGCGACGGTCTTGGTCCACCGGCTCGCCGAGGGCTGGTGGGACCGCGAGACGGCGCGCCGGGCGACCATCCTCTTCATCGTCTTCCCGGGATCGGTGGTGTTCACGATGGTGTACTCCGAGGGCCTGCTGCTGCCCCTGGCCGCGGGCTGCATCTACGCCCTGGAGCGCCGCCGGTGGGTGCTGGCCGGGATCCTCGCCGGATTCGGCACTGCGGTCCAGCCGGTGGGGCTCGTGCTGGTGGCGGTGTGCCTGCTCTCGGCGCTGCGCGAATGGCGCCGGTGGGGGTGGTCGGTTCGGCCGGCCCGGCGAGCCTTCCTGGCGCCGATTCTCTCGCTCAGCGGCGTGGGCACCTTCATGGCGTTCCTGTGGGCATGGACGGGGAACCCGCTGGCCACTTACGTGGCACAGCATCACGGCTGGAGCGAGACCACGACGCCGCTGTCGCTCTGGCGTATGGCGGAGAAGCTGGCCGACGAGATCAACTTCAGCCATTTCAACCAGCCGACGATCAACCTCAACCTGGTCATCGGGCTGATCGGCGGGATCGTCCTCGCGCTGTGGCTCGGGCTCGTCTACCTGTCCCGTCGTGAGATCTCGCCGGAGGCGATCCTGTGGACGCTGGGGATCGCGTTCCTGGCCTACACGTCGTCCAACGTCCCCCCGCTTCCGCGGATGCTCCTCACCGCCTTCCCGGCGCTGATGGTGGTCGCCCGCTACGCCGAGGGACGTTGGTTCCGGGTGATCGTCTGGGGCAACGGCGTGTTGCTGGCCGTGCTGAGCATGCTGACGTACTACGGCTTCACGCTGCGACCCTGAGGGGTCGTCACGAACCCTGAGCGCCCGGCATCAGCTCGACGTGGATGACCGAGGCGTAGCCGTACCGGAGCACCGCGCCAGAGCCGAAGCGACGCTCCAACTCGGCCGTCAGACGGAGCCACTGGGCGCGGTGAGCGCGCGCCGGCGCGGGCCCGTTGGGCTGGCCCTCGTGGCTTGAGATGAGCCACATCCGCACGCAGCCGGCGGTGCGCCGCGCCAGCGTCGCAGGCGAAGGGACGGCGTAGTCCTCCACAAACGGTCGTACCGTCCCCCAGGCGACGGCGGGCAGCACTGCACGCGGCGCTCGGCGGGTGGCGGTCCCGGTGCCGACGTAGTACTGAAACGCCATCCGGGCGTCCGCCGGATAGAAGGCCGCGCAGTCGCCGGGGCGGGCCTGGGCCAGCACCCGCGCCGTCACCTCCTGCCAGGGCTCGGGCGACACGCCGTAGGCGCGCACGAGGG
>JBAQGP010000409.1:0-7063 GCA_049287845.1 Solirubrobacteraceae bacterium
GCCGAGGGCGGGTCCGAGGGCATCGGGCGTCTCAGCCACAGGCCCGAGCGCAGGCACGCCCAGGGGGCGCCGGGCGCCCGGGTTGGGCAGCGGGCCCTCGACCTTCCAGACCGAGCCGGGCCGTGCCGGCAGCAGGAGCACGATGAGGAACCCCACCGCCGAGAGGATCAGGCCGAACATCAGGCCCACGCGCTCGGTGTAGCCCTTGCGGTCGGCCAGCCAGGCCGCGGCGGCGGCCGACACCAGCCACACGAAGAGCAGATAGAGGGCGGCTGAGCCGATGGTGGCAAGGACGAACATCCGGCCCACTACGTCCCCAGGTAGGCGCGCTGGACCTCGGGGTCGTCGCGCAAAAGGTCGGAGTCGTTGGTCAGCACCACGCGGCCGGTCTCCAGCACGTAGCCGCGCTGGGAGACGTCCAAGGCGTAGTTGGCGTTCTGCTCCACCAGCAGGATGGTCACCCCGGCCTTGTTGATCTCCCCGATGGTCGCGTAGATGCGCTGGACGAGGATCGGCGCGATGCCCATCGAGGGCTCGTCCAGCATGAGCAGCTTGGGACGGGCCATGAGCGCACGGCCGATGGCCAGCATCTGCTGCTCGCCGCCCGACATCGTCCCCGCCTTCTGCTTCTCGCGCTCGTGCAGGCGCGGGAAGAGGGCGAAGACGCGGTCGAGGTCGGCGGCGATCTCCGGCCCCCGGCGGTGGTAGGCCCCGAGGTCCAGGTTCTCGCGCACGGTCATGCGGGGGAAGCAGTGGCGCCCCTCCGGGGCCAGGGCGATGCCGTAGCTGACGATCTCATGCGCGGGCACGCGCGTGATGTCCTGCCCGCCAAAGCAGACGCGACCCGCGCTTGCGGGGGTCAGCCCCGAGATGGAGCGCAGCGTGGTGGACTTTCCGGCGCCGTTGGAGCCGATCAGAGTGACGACCTCGCCCTCCTCGACGGTCAGCGAGACGCCCTTGAGGGCCTCGATCGAGCCGTAGTGGGTGCGGATGTCTGAGACCTCGAGAAGGGACATCGCTCAGGTGGTGTGGGGGGTGGCCGGGATCATTTGCCCAGGTAGGCCTCGATCACGCGCGGATCCTGGCGCACCTCGGCCGGCTCCCCTTCGGCGATCTTCTCGCCGTGGTCCAGGACCCAGACGCGCTCGGACACGCCCATCACGACCTTCATGTCGTGCTCGATGAGCAGGATCGTCAGCTGGAGGTCGTCGCGGAGCTGGCGCATGAAGTCGGTGAGCTGGGCCGACTCCTGCGGGTTCATGCCCGCCGTCGGCTCGTCGAGCAGTAGCAGCGTCGGGTCCGACGCCAGCGCGCGGGCGATCTCCACGCGCCGCTGATCCCCATATGCGAGGTGGGCGGAAAGCTGCTCCACCGCGCCCTGGCGCAACCCGACGTACTGGAGCAGCTCGCGGGCACGGTCCCGAGTCTCTCGCTCCTCGCGGCGCACCCTCGGCGGCCGGAAGACCGACCCGACCAGCCCGGCGCGCATCCGTGCGTGGCGGCCGATCATCACGTTCTCCTCCGCGGTCATGGCGCCGAACAGGCGGATGTTCTGAAACGTGCGGGCGACGCCGAGTCCGGTGATCCGGTCCGGCCGCGTGCGCGTGATGTCGCGATCTCCGAGGAGGATCCGGCCCGTGGTGGGCTTGTAGAGGCCGGTGAGCATGTTGAAGAGCGTCGTCTTGCCGGCGCCGTTGGGGCCGATGAGCGACACGATGGATTGGGCGGGGACGTCGAGCGACACGTCGTTGACAGCCACGAGGCCGCCGAACACCTTGGACACCCGATCGACGCTGAGGGCGGCGGCAACCGCACTCGGCTGGGTCGTCACGGCGCTCACGGCGCCGCGCTCTCCACCAGCTGCGCGTCCTCGGCGCCGATCTCGGCGGTCATCTCGAGCTTGCGCCGGCGCTCCGGGACGAGGCCCTGCGGGCGCACCAGCATCACCAGGACGAGCAGGAAGCCGAAGATGCCGTACTCGATCTCGGTCATGGAGAAGTTCAGCCCGAGCTTTTGGGGCAGGTCGTTGAGGACGTCAGGGATGAGCCAGTTGTTGATGTAACCGAGCAGCATCCCGCCGAGCAGCGCCCCCCAGATCGAGCCCAGGCCGCCGATGATGACCATGGCCAGGATGAAGATGGAGAAGCCGAACTGGAACTGTCCCGCGTTGACCGTCGTGTAGTAGGTGCCGAGGAACGCCCCGGACATACCGCCGAACATCGCCCCGATGGCGTAGGCCGAGAGCTTGGTCCGCACCGAGGGGATCCCCATCGAGATCGCCGCCACCTCGTCCTCGCGCAGGGCCACCCACGCGCGGCCCAGGCGGGAGTCGCGCAGCCGCACGTTGACGACCACCACGATGAGCAGAATCGCGAAGATGAGCCAGTACCACGGTCTGAGGTTGAGCAGGTTGAACTGGCCGATCCCCGGGAAGTAGGGCGCGTCGACGGCGCTGATGCCGAGGTTGCCGGCGGTCAGGGTCATCCCGCTGCCGATGTTGACGCTCTGGCCGTTGACGGCCACCACGCCGATGATCTCCCCGAAGGCCAGCGTGACGATGGCGATGTAATCACCGCGCAGACGCAGCGTCGGCAGGCCGATGATCATCCCGGCGACCGCGCAGATGAGGGCCGCGCAGATGAGGATGAGGATGAAGTTCAGATGGATGCCCGACTCGGTGGCGGCGACGCCGTGCACCCCGACATGGACCTTGGCCGCGAAGAAGAAGTCCGAGCCGAACCACCCCAGCGAGTACGCGCCGATGGCGTAGAAGGCCACGTAGCCGAGGTCCAGGAGGCCGGCGAAGCCAACGACAACGTTGAGGCCGACCGACATCACCGCGAAGGCGAGGGCGATGATCGTCGCGTTCATGAAGCCGCTGTTGTTGGTGAACAGGAAGGGCAGCACGATCCCGATGACGACCAGCGCGCCGGCCAGCCCCCGCGTCCACCACGGAGGCAGGCGGCGCCCGATCCCGGCGCGCCACTCGGCCATCTGCGCGCGCAACTCGCCGAAGCCGTTGGTGTGGGGGGTGGGCGTCTGGCCCGCGCTCATCCCGCCTCCCTCGTCTCCTCGCCGAGCAGGCCGCGCGGCCGCAGGATCATGATCACGATGAGATAGCCGAAGACGACTGCCTCGGTCCACTGCGGGCCCATCCGAGCGTCCGACAGAGCCTGGATCACGCCGATGATGAGCCCGCCCAGGACCGCCCCGCGGACATTGCCGATGCCACCCATGACGGCGGCGGTGAACGCGATCAGGCCGGCCTTGAAACCCTGGAAGTACCAGACGTTGGTCTCATACAACGCGTAGACGAGCCCGGCGGCGCCGGCCAGCATCCCGCCGAGCAGGAAGGTCAGCGAGATCGTCTGGTTGACGTTGATGCCCATCAGCCGCGCCGCCTCGGGATCCTGGGCGGTGGCCCGCATGGCGCGACCGGCACGGGTGCCGTTGATGAACCAGGCCAGCCCGAACACGAGGGGGATCATCACGGCCAGCGCGAGCAGGTAGCCGCGGACGATCGGCACCCCCGAGATGCTGAACACCGTCTGCCCCTGGTGGATCAGGTCGTTGACGCCGAACGGCGACCCGCCATTCCACAACAGGCCGACGTTCTGCAGGATGAACGAGAAGCCCACGGCGGTGATGAGCGGCGCTAATTTCGGCGCCCCGCGTAACGGTCGGTAGGCGACGCGCTCGATGAGCACGTTGAGCGAGCCGCACACGAACATCGAGACGATCAGCGTCACGATGAGGCCCAGGATCAGCCCCAGCGGGCCGGTGCCGAGGCCCAGGCCCAGCGTGCCCCAGAGCCCGACGGCGGTCATCGAGCCGATCATGAACACGTCGCCGTGGGCGAAGTTGATGAGCTCGATGATCCCGTAGACGAGCGTGTATCCGATCGCGATCAGGGCCCAGATCGCGCCATTGGACAGGCCCTGGGCGAAGTTGAAGCCCAGCCGGGAGAGGTCGTGGTGCACGACCGGGTGGCCGGCGACGACCCCGGCCTGATAGCCGTGCGACAGATCGCGAATGCCGTAGTAGAGCGGCAGCGCCACCAGCGCGATGACCAGACCCCACCGGCCCGAGAACCGCCGAATCGCGGCCAGCGGGCGCGCCGCGGGGGCCGGCAGGCTGGGCGTGAACGAGTGTGCCTCCACGTGTGGGTGCGAAGCATATGGAGAGAGGGCGCCGGAAGCGCCCTCTCTCACACGGACTCGGCTACTTTGCGCTGACCGTCTTGGTCGGCGTGATCACCTTGTCGAAGACCGGATCGCCGGTCGGGCCGACCTTGTAGAGGCCGTAGGACTTCAGCGTCGTGTCTCCGTTCTTGTCAAACCCGTAGCTCCCCAGTACGGAGCTGCGGCTCGTCGTCGCAAACAGCGCGGCGAGCACGGCTGACTTGTCGGAGCCCTTGGCCCCGAGCTTGGCGATCGTGTCCAGCCCGAGCTTCATCGTCTCGTAGCCGTAGATCGCATACGGATCCGGGTTGGCCGACCCGTACTTGGCCTTGTAGGAAGCCAGGAAGGCCTTGCCGCCCGGGTAGGCCGCGAGATCCTGGGTGGCCACGGTGCATTCCATCAGCGGATCGATGGCGGCGGGCACGCCCCCCGCCTTCTGGGAGGTGTAGGAGCTGGTGCACACGCCGTCGGGACCGAAGATCTTGGCCTTGGGCAGCGCCGCGTGGACGTCCTTGGTGATCTGCACCGCCCCGTTGGACACGATGCCCGAGAAGAAGAAGCAGTCCGCGCCCTGGCCCTGGATCGTCGAGGCGTAGGAGCGGAAGTTCGGCGACGTCGGGTCGATTCCGGTGTTGGAGGTGATCGTCACGCCGTAGAAGCCCTTCTCCAGACCGAGCAGCGTGGCCAGACCGGCGCCGTAGGCCTCCTTGTCGTTGGCGACGGCCACCTTGGTGCAGCCCGCCTGCTTCATCGCGATGAGGTCCGCCGCCGCCTGGATGGAGTCGATGGGCACGATGCGCAGGTAGTTGCGCTTCCCGGTCGGGTAGTACTTCTGCGGCTCACCGGGAGCCGAGCCGGGCAGGTTGGTGGTCAGACCGACGTAGGTGTTGGCGGGGCTGACCATCGGGACCCCGGCCTGGTTGAGGATCGGGATCGAGACCTCGGACGCGCCCGAGTTGAACTCGCCGATGTAGAACACAGCCTTGGTGTCGCCCGCCACCTTGCGCGCGTTGGCCGCCGTCTGGCCCGGGTCCCACTTGCCGGCCGCGGCCGTCGAGTCGTCGAGCGACTGGTAGTTGACGGTGAAGCTGCCCGCCTTGTTGTTCGCCTGGGAGAGGGCGAGCTTGATGCCGTTGACCATCGGGTCGGTCTGGGCGGTCGAGGCGCCCTGCAGCGGCAGGCTGGAGTAGATGTCGACGGTGTTGCCACCGCCTCCGCCCGACGCTGACGAGCTGCTGCTGGCGGGGGCGCCCGCGGGGGCGCTGCTGCTACTGCTCGAGCTGTTGCTGCTGCCACACGCAGCCAGCACCAGCAGGGATCCCACGATCAGGCATACGCTGATCGCCTTGGCGCGAACACTCATAAAAAGTCGTCCTCCTCGTGGTCGACAGGGCAGTCGGTGCCCTCGATTGCGGGAGAGTAGTCGCGCGTTCGGATCCCAACAACCTCGAGATCGCTGTTTGGCGACCGCGCGCCGCCCCTCTTAACAGAAAGTAAACCCCTCGCCGGGGCGGCGCAACGTGCCGCCGCCCATTTCACGTCAGCTCGCCGCGCCCGGTGCGAGCTGCCCCGCTCGTGGGCGGCCGAAGACAAACGGGGCCAGGTTGGTGTCCCCCGAGGAGATCGAGTAGGTCCCCAGCGCCGACTGGCGGTTGTGCAGCGTGAGGAAGTCGTTGACGACGGTGGCCCGGCTGACCGCCCCGGTTCCCGCCTGCTTGAGCACGGCCATCACGGCGGCCATGGCCTCGTAGCCGAAGATCGCCTGAGGGGCGGGCGCGTGGCCGTAGGCGCTGCGAAACGCCGCGACGAACTGCTGACCGGCCGGGCTGAGCGTGCCCGAGTCAAAGCCGGGCGCCGAGACGTAGAGGTTCTTCTGGGCAGCGGCGCTCAGCCCGGCCACGAACGCGTCGTCATAGAGCGCGGAGGGCGCGAAGAGCTTGGCCGTGCTGCCGGCGCCGGCCGCCTGATCGAGCGCCCTGGTCGCCGCCGCCGGGCTGTTGCCCCCGTAGAACACGGCATCCGCGCTGGCGGCGCTGGAGACGAGGCTGAGGCCCTGCGTGGACGCCGCGGCACGGACCTCACCGGCGATGGCGGCGCCGTAGGGCATGCCGTCGTCGGCGACGTAGAGCTTGGTCAGCCCCAGCGAGTGCATCTCGGCGGCGATGGCCTTGGCCTCCTGCGCGCTCGTGGGCACCACCCGGGCGAACGTCTGGTGGTAGGTCGAGCGCGAGGGATAGAAGGTCGCCGGCGAGCCGCCCACCTGCGGCACCGCCTCGGTGAGGTAGGCCGCGGTGTCGGTGGGACTGACCTCGAGAAGCCCGAGCTCGTTGGTGATCTGGACCGAATCCTGTGAGGTCCCCGGCTCGATCTCGCCCAGGTAGGCGATCGCGGAGGAGTCCTGGACGGCCGTGCGGGCGTTGTCGGAGATCGTGCTGCCGCTGAGCTTGGCCAGCTTGACGGTGAACTTGCCGACGGTGGCGCCCGCCTGCTGGAAGGCGAGCTGCTCGGCGTCGAACACGTCGGCGGCGGTCTGGCCGCCCGCCCCGGCGGCCGGCCGGCTGAGGTACACCGTCAACGTCTCGCCCGAGACCGTCACCGCGGAGTTGGTCTTGGTGGCGCAGCCGGCCAGCGCCAGCGCGGCCAGCAGCCCGCATGCGATCGCCGCACGCGGCCGGACGAGCGACGCGCCCAGCATCGAACCCGGGCTTAGTCCCGCCGGCCGGGCAGGTACGGGAGCAGGTTGCGGACGCCGATGGCGATCAGCACCATGACGATCGCGATCATGATCGCGTCCAGGCCGCTCACGTTGAGCGCCCAGAGAACGATCCAGATGCACAGACCGGCGGTGGCGGTGAGGATCAAGCCCATCGAATCCCAGATGC
>JBAQGP010000410.1:0-2753 GCA_049287845.1 Solirubrobacteraceae bacterium
ACGACCTGGCGGGACGGGAGCGCGTGGTGGTGGGCACGGCATGAGCGCGCGCGGGCCTGAGGCCGAGGGCTTTGAGCGCTGCATGAGCGTCGGCGGCGTCGCCGTCTTTCCCGCCGACACCGTCTACGGCCTGGCCTGCGACGTCCACAACCGCGTGGCGGTCGAGCGTCTGTACCGCCTCAAGCGGAGGCGCCTGGACAAGCCCTCGGCGGTGATGTTCTTCGATCGCGACCTCGCGCTGGCGGCGCTGCCGGGGCTGGGTGAGCGCACGCGCGCCGCGCTGGCGCGCCTGCTGCCCGGGCCGGTGACCGTGTTGCTGCCCAACCCGGAGGGCCGCTTCCCGCTCGCCTGCGGCGAGGATCTGTCCACGTTGGGGCTACGGGTGCCGGTCGTCCCGGCGCTGGCGGGTGTGTCGTGGCCGGTGCTGCAGTCAAGCGCCAATCTCGCCGGGGGTCCTGACGCGCGCTCGCTGGGGGAGGTGCCCGCGGCGCTGCGGCGCAGCGCGGACCTGGTCCTCGACGGCGGCGAGCTTCCCGGCACGCCGTCGACGGTGGTCGACCTGCGCTCGCTGGAGACCACCGGGGCATGGGACATCGTGCGCCAGGGGGTGATGCCCCGCGAGGACGTGGCCGCCGCGCTTCAGTGGCAGTTTCACTTCGACCCGTCGTCGTACGCGGAGATGATCCACGAGGACATCCCCGTCTACGACGAGTTCCAGGAGGCGGTGGTGCGGGCCAGCGGCTCGGCGGCATCCCGCCTGCTGGAGCTGGGGACGGGGACGGGGGAGACGGCTCGGCGTCTGCTGTTCCAGCATCCGGATTCAGTTCTGGTCGGGATGGATGAGAGTGCCTCGATGCTGGCGGCGGCCCGGAGCGTGTTACCGCGCGATCGGGTCTCGCTGCAGGTCGGGGCTATTGAGGGGCAGCTTCCGGAGGGGCCGTTTGACGTGGTCGCCAGCGCGCTCTGCGTCCATCACCTGGAGGGCGCGCTCAAGCGCGACCTGTTTGAGCGGGTGCGTGCGGTGCTGGCACCGGGCGGGCGCTTCGTGCTGGGGGACGTGATCGAGCCCGTGGATCCAGCCGATGCGGTGACGTCGCTGACGCCCGGCTACGACCATCCGAGCCCGCTGGCGGATCAGCTGGAGTGGCTGGCCGAGACCGGGTTTGCCGCGCGCGTGGTGTGGGAGCACAGGGATCTGGCGGTGGTCGTGGCCTCCGATCCCGCCGTTACTATGTGACGTCCCGTGGCCGCCGACCTGCCCGCTGACTTCTTCAATCGTCCGCTCGCGGAGGTCGATCCGGAGATCGCCGATGTCCTGGGCAAGGAGCTCGAGCGCCAGCAGCGGACGCTGGAGATGATCGCGTCGGAGAACTTCGCCCCGCTGGCGGTGCTGGAGTGCCAGGGCTCGGTGCTCAACAACAAGTACGCCGAGGGCTACCCGGGCAAGCGCTACTACGGCGGCTGCGAGTTCGTCGACATCGCCGAGCAGCTGGCGATCGACCGGGCCAAGGCTCTGTTCGGCTCCGATCACGCCAACGTCCAGCCGCATGCCGGCGCCCAGGCCAATGCCGCCGTCTACCACGCCCTGCTGCAGCCGGGGGACACTTTGATGGGCTTGGAGCTTTCCCATGGCGGCCACCTCACGCACGGGATGAAGATCAACGTCTCGGGGCGCCTCTACCACATCGTCGCCTACCACGTGGACCGCGAGACCTCCCTGATCGACATGGACGAGGTCGAGGCGCTCGCGCATGAGCACAAGCCCAAGATGATCGTGGCCGGCTGGTCGGCGTACTCGCGTCAGCTGGACTTCGAGCGATTCCGGGCCATCGCTGACTCGGTCGGCGCCTACCTGATGGTCGACATGGCCCACTTCGCCGGCCTGGTGGCGGCCGGCCTGCACCCGTCGCCGGTGCCCTACGCCGACGTGACCACCACCACGATCCACAAGACCATCGGCGGCGGCCGCGGCGGCATGATCCTCGCGCGCGAGGACTACGCCAAGAAGATCGACTCCGCCGTCTTCCCGGGCCAGCAGGGCGGCCCGCTCGAGCACATCATCGCCGGCAAGGCCGTGGCTCTGCGCATTGCCGCATCAGACGCGTTTCGCGAGCGCCAGCAGCGCACGCTGGACGGCGCGCGGGCGGTGGCTTCGGAGCTGTTGTCCGCGGGTGGGGGCGTGAGCGTGTTGACCGGGGGCACGGACGTCCACCTCGTCCTGTGTGACCTGCGCGAGTCCGAGCTTGACGGTAAGCAGGCCGAGGACCGGCTGCACTCGATCGGCATCACGGTCAATCGCAACGCGGTCCCGTTCGACCCGCGGCCACCCGCCGTCTCCTCCGGGCTGCGCATCGGCTCGCCCGCGCTGGCCACGCGCGGGCTGCAGGTGGAGGACTTCGTCGAGGTCGGCAAGATCATCGCCTCCGTGCTGAGTACGGCGGACTTCGAGGCTCGTCGTGGCGAGTTCTCCGAGCGGGTCGAGGCGATCGCAGACCGCTACCCGCTGTACGCGCAGCTCGGTACGCCCGCCGCGGTTTAAGACTGCGTTGCGGCGGGACGGGGTCGGTTGCCGGCCGTGCGTGGGGCTGCGTTCTTCGTTTAAAGACTGGCTCGGGGGGGGTGATTTCGGGCGGGCTGGAGGCTCTTAGCTATATGGGGGTCGAAGAACCTGCATTTCCCGGCAAAGCCGTGTTGCGTCCGCAGGTTTGGCGGATTGTGCAGGCAGGAGATGCAGTTCCCGGCAAAGTGGAATT
>JBAQGP010000411.1:0-2039 GCA_049287845.1 Solirubrobacteraceae bacterium
GGGGCATCCTCGACAATGACTCCGCTGACAAGGCGGCCCGGTTCATCAACCTCTGCAATGCCTACGGGATCCCGCTCATCTACCTGATGGATGTGCCCGGCTTCATGGTCGGCACCAAGGTCGAGCAGGCGGGGATCATCCGCCACGGCGCCAAGATGCTCTACGCCACCGCCAACGCGACCGTGCCCAAGGTCACGGTGGTCCTGCGCAAAGCCTACGGCGCCGGCTACTACGTGATGTGTGGCCGGGCCTACGAGCCCGATCTGATCGTCGCCTGGCCCTCGGCGGAGATCAGCGTCATGGGGGCCGAGGGGGCGGTGGAGATCGTGTTCCGCAGGCAGGTCCAGGAGGCCGAGGACCCCGCGGCCAAGCGCGAGGAGCTGATCGAGGCCTACCGCAAGATCATCGACGTCTACGTGGCCGCCGGCAACGACATGATCGATGACGTGATCGACCCGCGCGAGACGCGGGCCACCATCTGCCGGGCGCTGGAGATGGCGGCGGGCAAGAAGGTGGAGCGTCCCTGGAAGCGGTCGGGAGTGGTGCCGGTATGAGTGTGGACGAGCCCGCGATCATCACCTGCGCCATGTCCGGCGCGATCGCCGACCGCGACCAGTGCCCCGCGATCCCCTACACGCCCGCGGAGTACGCCGCCGAGGCCCGTCGCATCGTCGACGAGGGCGGGGTCCACCTCCACATCCACGCGCGCGCGCCCGATGGGACCCCCAGCTACGAGGTGCGGGACTTCATGGCGATCCGCGATGCGATCCGCGCCGAGGTGGGCGACGCCGCGATCATCAACTTCTCCACCGGAACCGTGGGGGTGTCCGTGGAGAAGCGCATCGCGTACCTGGAGGCGTGCCGGCCCGAGGTGGCGGCGCTGAACATGGGCTCGATGAACTACGCCAAGTACTCGCGCTCGCGCCGGGACTTCGTCTTCAAGTTCGTCTTCACCAATCCGTTCGAGGAGATCATCGAGCTGCTGGAGGCGATGCGCCGCCTCCACATCAAGCCCGAGCACGAGTGCTTCGATGTCGGCCACGTGGGGTCGCTGGCACCGCTGGTGGACATGGGGTTGCTCGACGCGCCGCTCCACGCCGAATTCGTCATGGGCGTGGTCGGCGGGGTGCCGCCGACGGCGCGCAACCTGGCCACGATGGCCGAGAACCTGGCGGAGGCCTGGATGGGGGCGGACGGGGTCACGCACCACTGGGGCGTCATCGGAATCGGACGCGGCCAGTGGTCGATGGTGGCCGCCGCACTCACGCTGGGCGGCTCGGTGCGCGTCGGCCTCGAGGACAACTTCTACCTCCCCCACGGCGAGATGGCGCGCTCCAACGGCGAGCTCATCGCCCGGGCACGCCGGTTGGTCGAGGACTGCGGGCGGCGACCGGCGACCGTCGAGGAGGCGCGGGCGCTGCTCGGCATCGCGCCGCGACCCGCGGAGGTGCAGGCGACAAGCCGGACGACTCATGCCGCCGACTTACAGGCGAGGCCGGATGCCGAGCGGAGGCGATCGGCATGAGCACGCTGCCGCTTCAGGGGCTCACCGTCCTGGACCTGAGCCGGCTGCTGCCGGGCGGGTTCTGCTCGCTGCTGCTCGCCGACTTCGGCGCCGATGTCATCAAGGTGGAGGACACCGGGATGGGCGACTACATCCGCTGGTCGCCCCCGTATTACGACGGCGCGGCCGAGACGGCCAAGAGCGCCCTGTTCCTCTCCCTGAACCGCGGCAAGCGCTCGATCCGCCTCAACCTCAAGTCAGACGGCGGGCGCGACGCGCTGCTGCGCCTGGTGCGCGGCGCCGACGTGCTGCTGGAGTCCTTCCGGCCCGGCGTGCTCGACCGCCTCGGAGTGGGCTACGAGCGCCTGCGCCTCCAGAACCCGGGCCTCGTCTACTGCGCCATCACCGGTTATGGCCAGGACGGTCCCAACCGCGATCGCTCGGGCCACGACATGAACTACCTCGGCCTCAACGGCCTGCTCGGCCTCACCGGCGAGTCCGCCGGGCCGCCGGTCCAGGCGGCCGGTCAGATCGC
>JBAQGP010000412.1:0-5102 GCA_049287845.1 Solirubrobacteraceae bacterium
CCTGGAGGCCAACCCCGCCGTCCAGGCCGTGGTGCCCGACGGGCTGCGGCATTTCGCGTCGCTGGGCAACGGCCCCGGCCCGGCGCTGGGGGCGATGGCGGGCAGGAGCTCGCATGCGGCGTCCACCGGCCCACAGCAGATCTGCCCGTCCAATCCGGCGCAGCCGCTGATCGAGCCCGAGGCCCGCGAGGTCATGAACGTCGCCCCCGCCGAGCAGATCACCGACGGGGCCGGCGTCAGGGTCGGGATCCTCGCTGACGGCATCGACCCCCAGAACCCCGACCTGATCCGCCCCAACGGGCAGAACGTCATCTTTGACTACCAGGACTTCAGCGGGTACGGGACCAGCGCGCCCACCGACGGCCGCGAGGCCTTCCTGGACGCGGGCACGATCGCGTCGCAGGGCAATCAGACCTACGACCTCTCCGGGTTCGTCAACCCGGCGCACCCGCTTCCGCCGGGCTGCAACATCAAGATCGAGGGCATCGCCCCCGGTGCGAGCCTGGCCGTCATGAACATGCAGGGCTCCTCGGGCGGCTTCTTCGAGTCGACGATCCTGGCAGCGCTTCAGTGGGCGGTCGAGCAGGATCACGTCAACATCCTCAACGAGTCGTTCGGCTCCAACCCGGTTCCCAACACCGAGGATGACCCGGTGGCCCTGGCCGACCAGGCCGCCGTCGCCGCCGGGGTCACGGTCGTCGCCTCCGCCGGCGACTCCGGGCCCTTCAACAACATCGGCTCCCCCGCGACCACTCCCGGCGTCATCGACGTCGGCGGGACGACGACCTACCGCGTCTACCGCCAGACCACCCGCTATGGAACGCAGTTGAGCAACCCGCTTCCCGCGGGCTGGGAGGACAACAACATCACGGCGCTGAGCTCGGACGGCTTCACGCAGTTCAACCCGAGCACGGTGAATGTCGTGGCGCCGGGTGACCGCGGCTGGTCGCTGTGCAGCAGCGATACGACACATTTCACGGGCTGCGCCGACATCGACCACGGCTCGAACCCGCCCCCGATCTGGGCGGCGGGTGGCACGAGCGCGTCGTCGCCGGAGACCTCCGGGACGGCGGCTCTGGTGATCAGCGCCTACGAGAAGACCCACGACGGCGACGCGCCATCGCCGGCGCTGGTGCAGCAGATCATCGTCAGCACCGCCCAGGACCTGGGCGCGCCCGCTGACCGACAGGGCGCCGGGCTGGTTGACACGCTCAAGGCCGTGCAGCTGGCCGAGACGATCAACGGCGGCAGCCAGCCCCAGGGCAGCTCCCTGTTGGTGCGCCAGACCTCGCTGAGCGCGACGGTCACCGCCGGTGACGCGCCCCAGTTCAGCGTCAATGTGACCAACCCGGGCGCGAACCCCCAGACGGTGACGCCATCGATCATCGGCGCACCGCAACAGACCAGCGACGACACCGGAAACGTCACTCTCAGCCCAGCGTCGCCGACGTTCGTCGACGGCGAGGGCAACACGGACTTCTACCAGGAGCACACGTTCACCGTGCCCGCCGGCGCGGATTACCTCACCGGAGATATCGCGTGGAGTGCGCAGACCACCGCGGGACCGGTGTACGAGACCCTGTTCAACCCTGAGGGCCAGGTGGCCGCCTACTCGCTGCTGGGCGCCAACCAGAGCGGGTTCGGGCACGTCGAGGTCCGCCGGCCGATGGCCGGCACGTGGACCGCGGTGATCTTCACCGTCGACAACGCCGCCGCGGCCAACGCGACCCCCCCGTACAACGGGCCGGTTCAGTTCGGTTACGCGACCCAGCAGTTCCAGAACGTGGGCTCCGTGTTCCCGGCGTCTCGCACGCTCGCGCCCGGACATACGGCGACCTTCCAGGTCCGCGTGCCCGCCGGGCAGGCCGGTGATCAGAGCTTCCGGCTGCACCTCGGCACAGGGTCGAGCACCGACGGGAGCATCCCCATCGTCGTCCGGTCCCTGGTGCCGATCTCGCGCCAGGGCGGTACCTTCTCCGGCAACCTGAGCGGCGGCGCCGACACCGGCACACGCGGCCAGACCTTCACCTATCAGTTCGAGGTGCCGTGGGGCCGGCCGTCGCTGAATCTGGCGCTACAGCTGGCTGATCCCAACTACGGCGTGTGGGGGTGGCTGGTCGACCCCAACGGGCAACCGGTGGACGTCCAGGACACGGCTCAGTTCCCCACCCCGACGACGTTCTTCTTCGGGCCCACCATGCAGTTCTTCCATGCGCGCCCCCAGGCCGGCCTGTGGACCGTGGTCCTCACCGTCCTGCAGCCGGTCACCAACGAGCAGCTGAGTGAGCCCTACACCGGAGCCGTCTCGTTCAACCCGCCGCAGGTGTCCAGCAGCGGCGTCCCGAGCTCGCGGCACGTCCGCCTGCGGTCCGGGCAACCGGTGACCGCGACGATCAATGTGACCAACAACGGCAACATTCCCAAGGACTATCTCGCCGATCCGCGGCTGGATCGGCGTGTGCCGCAACTGCTGGCCGGCAGTGACACCAACAACGTCACGCTGCCGCTGACAGTGGAGCCCAACTGGCTGGTGCCACCCGGCACGGACGCGCTGGCCACGGTGGCCCGGGCCACGCTTCCGATCCTGATGAACACTCAGTTCTACACCGGCGATCCGGACGTCAGCGGCCCATCCTGGGGCAACGTCGCGGTCAACCGGGCGTTCGCGCCGGAGCTCGCCCCGGGGCCCTTCGTGGCCACCCCGGACCCGGCCAACCCCGACGGAGCAAACGGGGTGCCCGCGGGCTCCTCGGTCAACCTGGCGGCCCTGGCCAATACGTACCCGTTCGACCCCGACGTGACGACCAGCACGGGCGACATGTGGGCGCAGAGCGTCAACCCGAATGCCCCGTCCACGCCGCTCACCCTCAACCCGGGTCAATCGGGGTCCATCACGGTCACGTTCACGCCCAGCGGGCGCCGCGGCCACAGAGTGGACGGGTTCATCGGGGTGGACACGTTCAATCGGGACACGTTCAGCGGGGACGAGGTGGCCACGATTCCATACGAGTACAGGATCCGCTGACATCCGAGTGTCGGTTCGGCCGGCCTGCCCACCATGGGCGGCCGGCCGGTCCCGTGCCGCTGGAGCCCCGGCTGACGCCGGATCCGGCCGTTCCCGGCGTGATCGCACTCTCACGCCGCGTCCAGGCGGACCCCGAAGCGCGCCAGCGTCCGCGCCAGTGACCCCGCCATCGCGCGGCGGATGAAGAGCGCGTCCACCACCGGCGTCACGGGCGAGCGGCGCCTGAGGCGGTACTCGAGCATCAGCGTGACCTGCACCGCGCCTCCGACGGCGGCGAAGGCCACCGCCTGGCGACCGGTCACGGCGTCGTCGACCACCTCGACCGTCTGACCGTCGGCGGGCGTATAGGCCACGACCGTCTCGGTCACCTGGCCACGCCCCGCCGGACCCGATTCCCAGCTGACGCTGCCACCGACCATGGGCCACGGCTCATCGGTCTGCAGGACTCGGTCAAGCCCGTCGACCCAGCTCTCCCAGCGACTGGTGTCATACCAGCAGTGCTCGGCCTCGGTCACCGAGGCCGCGAACATCTGCGCCGTGCGGACGGCTCGCATACGCGTCCATTCTCACTTGTTGCGGGTGAGCCCGCACGTGTAGGCTCCGTGTCACCGATGCCGGACACGCTTCCCGAAGCGATCGAGCCCTACCCGGAGATCTCGTCCAAGGCCTACGAGCACCCGGCCGACCGCGCGGCGACGGCGGCGCTGAAGTCCATCCCGATGCTCGACACCGTCGTGCGCAAGCTGGTGGAGTTCAGCTACGAACGCGCGCTGCGCCAGATGTTCCTGGGCAATTCGGTCAAGGTGTCCGAGCGCCAGCTTCCGCAGCTGTGGACCTCCTACCAGGGCGTCAAGCACATCCTGGACATGCCCGAGGACTACGACCTGTACGTCAGCTCGTCGCTGCACTGGAACGCCCTGGCGATCGGGTCCAGCAAGCCGATCATCGTCGTCGGCTCCAATCTGCTCGAGCAGCTCGGTCCCGGCGAGCAGCGCGTGATCCTTGCCCACGAGCTCGGGCACATCCTCTCCGACCACGTCCTCTACACCACCGCGCTCGCCATCCTCCTGCGCGCCACCGGAGGCCTGCCGCTGATCGGCCTGCCCGTCCGCGCCGTGCGTGCCGTGCTGCTGGAGTGGCAACGGGCCGCCGAGCTGAGCTGCGACCGCGCCGCCGTCCTGGCCGTCCGTGACCCGCAGGTCGTGTGCCGCGCGTTGATGGTCGTGGCCGCCGGCCTGCCCGCGGACCAGCTCGACCTCGACGCCTTCATGGCCCAGGCGATGGAGTACGAGAACTGGGAGGACAGCCACGACCGCATCCGCCGCTTCTTCAACGAGATCAACGCCACCCACTCCTACGCGGTCCGGCGCGTCTCCGAGGTCATGAAGTGGGTGCAGAGCGGCGAGTACGACCGGATCATCCGCGGCGAGTACCGCAAGCGCGGCGACGCCACCGACGTCCGCGCCGAGGCCTCCGACGCCATGGAGTACTACGCCGAGCGCTTCCGGGGACTGTTCCGGGAACTGGGGGACAACGTCACCAACCTGGGGTCACAGGTGGGTGACGCCAGCCAGCAGGTGGCCGACTGGCTGCGCAAGCGCGGCGGCCCGGGCGGCTCGTCGGGCAACGGCGAGTAGCCGCTCCCCGCGCCTCGAGGCACGAGGCGAACGTCAACGGCGGGCTTCAGCCATCTGCGTCGCCGCAGACGCTGCGACGCAACCCTGCCCCGGCCAAGAGCCGAAAGGCCGGTGCCCTGTGCATCCGTTCGGAGGCACTGCCCCCCGGCCAACGGAGACCGGCTACGCCGGACGACGCGTGATCTTGACAAACGACCGTCGACGATATATCGTTACGTATCGTCGATATACCGACGACAGTCAAAGATATGAATCGTAACGAGTGGAGGAATCACATATGACTGGTGCACACGCACAGAACTGGCCCGGGCAGGGAGCCTGGGCATTCCAAGGTGGCCGTAAGAGCCATCGTCATCACCACCACGACGCGGCCAACTGGCTCTTCTCACGCGGCGGGCGGCACGGAATGCGGCCGACCCCTGAGGAGCTCGAGCAGCTGA
>JBAQGP010000413.1:0-3788 GCA_049287845.1 Solirubrobacteraceae bacterium
CCGGCTCGTGGCCGTGGATCTTGTCGCGCAGGCGCAGGATCCCGTGCATGAGCGACTCCGGCCGGGGCGGACAACCCGGTACGTGGACGTCGATCGGCATGAACTTGTCGGCCGGCACGAGCGCGTAATTGTTGAAGACGCCCATCGACGAGCAACAGGCGCCCATCGAGATCGCCCAGCGCGGCTCGAGCATCTGGTCGTAGATGCGGCGGATGACGGGCGCCATCTTCACCGAGACGCGGCCCGACAGGATGAGCAGGTCGGCCTGCCGGGGGGAGGCGCGGAAGGCCTCCCACCCAAAGCGAGCGATGTCGACGCGCGCCCCGACGATCGACATCATCTCGATCGCGCAGCAGGCGAGGCCGAAGGTCATGGGGTAGATCGAGTTGCCCTGCGACCAGGCGACGGCCTTCTCCATCGTCGTGGTCATGATGCCCTGCTCCACGTGGCGCTCCAGGGCCTCGCCCTCCAGGTCTCCGCGCAGCATGTCGCGCGCGATGAGCTGGCGGCTGCGGAAGTCGTCGGGGCGGGCGGCGCCAATCGGCTCCCGCTTTATCTCCATTCCAGGGCTCCTCGGCGCCAGACATAGACGAAGGCAACCATCAGGAGCCCGACGAATACGATCGTCTCGCTCAACGCGAAGGTGCCGAACGCGCGCAGCTGGACCGCGATCGGATACAGGAAGATGACCTCGATGTCGAACAGGATGAACAGCATCGCGATCAGGTAGAAGCTGATCCCGAAGCGGAACCCCCGCTGGACCTCCGACGGCAGGCCGCACTCGTACGGAGTGGTCTTGCTCTGCTGGCGGTGCGTCCCGCGCACTCCGGTGAAGAGGTTGAGCACTCCGAAGAGTCCGCCGACGGCGCTGCCGAGCAGGAGGAACACGATCGCCGGTAGATAGCTTCGAAGCACAGAACCTCTTATATCACCGACGTGGGGAAGCTTGTAACACAGTGTTACTTAGTGCGAAATGCGGCTATGTAGTCCGTGCGTCTCTCGCCATCCGCGCTGAGGCCGGCAAGCTACGCGATAACGCGGATACCCCGTGAGCGTCCGGTGAAGCTTCTTCATCTGGCGGTCGGGGTGCTGTCCATCTCGCTGATGGGGGGCGCCGGGGCGTGGGGCGCGTGGTGCTGGTATCGCGTCCGGCACACCCGCCTGTTCTGGCGCCTGCTGCGTGCCGGGCAGGTCATGGTCGTGATCGAGGCGGCGCTGGGCGGAGTGCTGGTGCTGATGGGACGCAAGGAGTCCGGCCTGCACCTGATCTACGGCCTGCTGCCCCTGGGGATCTCGTTCGTCGCCGAGCAGCTGCGGATTGCCTCGGCCCAGATGATCCTGGATTCCCGCGGCTTTGCCTCCAACGCCGAGGTGGGCGAGCTGCCCGAGTCAGAGCAACGCGTCGTGGTGGTGTCGATCGTGCAGCGCGAGCTGGGGGTGATGGTCCTGGCGGCGCTCGTGATCCTGGTGCTGCTGATCCGGGCGGCCGGCACGGGCGGCTGAGCTGGATCCCCCGGCGTCGGCACCTCTGGTTGCCGCCGTAGGAGGACGATCGCGCTGTTGTGAGAACTGCGGTGGCGAGCGTCGCACAAGCCGGCGCCGGGGGTGGGCATAGGTTCGCCGTGGAGACGGCGGCTCCTGCAAGCGATCCAGCGCTCCCGCACGGTGTCAGCGGCGGACGATCAGGGTGCCGTAGGCGCCCAGCGCCTGGTCAGACAGGATCGAGGAGGCCATGAGGTAGTGACCCGGACCCAGCGCCGCTTGCATCTCCGCGGTCTGGCCGGGTGCGATCGGTTCGGTCGCGGCCTCGGTGCGGCCGCCGAGGCTGATCACGAGGTCGTGGGTCAGCCGTCCATAGTTGTGTACGAAGATCGTCAGCAGGCCGGTCTGGGCCCGGATGTCCTGGGGCGAGACCCGGTATTCGTTGAGTGCGATCTGCATCGTGCGCCCGCTCCCGACCGTGGTCGTCCGGCCGCACGCGGACATGGCAATCGACGCCAGCGCGACGGCGAGCAGCGGGAGGGGAGGGCGCCTCGTACGCACGGCGTCCCGATTATGATCCCTGCCCGATGAGCCGGTTGGCGAAGATCCTGGCGCTCGGCACGGCTGCGATGGCGGTGGCCGTCGTCGCCGCCGCCTGCGGGACCCAGAAGATCACGGTCCCCAAGTCACCGGCGCAGCTGCGCGGAGGTGCCGAGCTCTTCCAGCAGCGCTGCTCGGGCTGCCACTCGCTCGCCTACGCGGCCGCCAACGGCTCGGCGTCGAACATCCGGACGGCGCAGGCCGTGAGCGGCCCGAACTTCAACCAGCGCTGCGAGCGCCCGGTTGACCGCGTGCTCTACGCCATCGAGAACGGCGGCTTCTCGGGCGCCTACATGCCCCAGAACATCGTTGTGGGCCAGGACGCCCTCGACGTCGCCAAGTTCGTCGCGACCTATGCCGGGCGCCAGGCGCCCCGGGAGACCGGCGTCCCCAACTGCGACAAGAAGCCGATCGGGACGCTGCCGGCCGGCAGCCAGTGACCCGGCGCCCGTAGCGGAGACGCGGCAGTTCTCGACATCAGGCTCATCCGCCGCGAGCCCGACGCCGTGCGTGCGGCGCTGTCCCGGCGCGGGGGCGGGGTGGCGGCGGCGATCGACCGTGTCCTGGAGCTCGACGAGCAGTGGCGGGCCATCACCACCGAGCTCGAGCAGCTGCGCTCGGAGCAGAACACGGCCAGCAAGGCGCTCAAGGGTGCCCCCAGCCCCGAGCAGCGCGAGCAGCTCGGCGAGCTGGCCGCCCGCGGGCGCGCCATGTCCGACGAGGAGAACCGGTTGCGCACCGAGCGCGACGCGGCGCTGACCTCGCTGCCCAACCTGCCTTCCGAGAGCGCGCCGGATCAGGACACGGTCCTCAGGGAGGTCGGCGAGGGCAAGCCGAGCGGCCGCGATCACCTCGAGCTCGCCGGCTCCCGGATCGACATGGAGCGCGGCGCCCGGCTCTCGGGCTCTCGTTTCGCCTACCTGCGCGGGGACCTGGTCCTGGTGGAGCTGGCGCTGGTGCGCTACGCGATGGAGAAGCTGGGGGAGAAGGGCTTCGAGCCGGTGATCCCGCCGGTCCTCGTCCGTGAGCAGGCGCTCTACGGTACGGGCTTCCTGCCCGACACCGAGCAGCAGATCTACTCACTGCCCGACGACGACCTCTATCTCGTCGGGACCTCGGAGGTGGCGCTGGCCTCGATGCACCGCGAGGAGATCCTGGCCGCCGACGAGCTGCCCCTGCGCTATGCGGGATTCTCGAGCTGCTTCCGGCGAGAGGCGGGGGCCGCCGGCAAGGACACGCGCGGGATCTTCCGCGTGCACCAGTTCGACAAGGTTGAGATGTTCTGCTTCGTCGAGCCCGACACCGCCGTCGACGAGCACGAGCGGCTACTCGCCATCGAGGAATCGATCATGCAGGACCTCGAGATCCCCTACCGCGTGGTGGCGATCGCCGTCGACGACCTCGGCGCCTCGGCGGCGTCGAAGTTCGACATCGAGGCCTGGCTGCCCGGCCAGGGCCGCTACCGCGAGCTCACCTCCACCTCCAACACCACCGACTACCAGGCACGGCGCCTGGACATCCGCTACCGCCCGGTGGACGGCAGGCCGGCGCACGTGGCGACCCTGAACGGCACCGCCGTGGCGGTGGGGCGGACGATCGTCGCGCTGTTGGAGAACGGGCAACGCGAGGATGGGTCGGTGCAGCTGCCCGCGGTGCTGGCGGACCGCGGCGCCCCGGCGCTGCTGCCGGCGGCGCCGGGGTTGTCC
>JBAQGP010000414.1:0-3926 GCA_049287845.1 Solirubrobacteraceae bacterium
CGGGGGCTCGATCCGCATCCCGGCGGCCGCCTGCGGGTTGGTGGGGATGAAACCGAGCCGTGGCCGGGTGAGCGGCGGCGGGTGGCTGGGCCTGTCGATCTACGGCGCCCTCGCGCGCACGGTGGCCGACAGTGCGCTCATGCTCGATGTCATGCATGGCGCGATGCCCGGCGATCCCCACCACGCTCCGGCGTTCACCGGCAGCTACGCCGACGCCGCGGCGACGCCGCCTCCGCGCCTGAAGATCGCGGTGTCGCGCAAGCTGCCGCCCGGGGTGCTCGCGCGCGTGTCGGGCGATCAGCGTGGCGCGTGGGAGCGCACCGGCGCACTGCTGAGTGCTCTGGGCCACGACGTCGTCTCGCGCGATCCGGCCTACGGAATGGCCCAGCTGGAGTTCTTCCAGACCTGGGTGCGCGGCGTCTACGAGGAGTCCCTGCAGGTCCCCGACCGCACGATGCTGGAGCGCAGCACGCGCCAGATGGCCGCGCTGGGCCGCTATCTCGTGCCGCCTCGCCGCCGCGAGGCGATCCTCGCCGCGCGCGCTCGCACGACGGCACGCATCACGGCGCTGTGGGAGGAAATCGACGTGCTGGTGACCCCGACGCTGGCGAGGACCGCGATCGCCGCCGAGGGCGGCTACGGCAGGCCGGCGCCGCTCGCCATCGACATCGCCGGTCGCTTCGCGCCGTTCACGCCGATCTTCAACGTCACCGGCCAACCCGCGCTCTCGATCCCGGCGGGCGTCGGGAACGATGGACTGCCGCTTGCCGTGCAGCTCGTCGGCCGGGTGGGGGCCGAGGACATGCTGTATTCGCTCGCCGGCCAGATCGAAGCGGCGGCGCCCTGGGCTCAGCGCCGTCCGGCCCTGTCATGAGCCTCCGCGCCGCGAACACCACGCGCCTGCTGGCTGCCATCGTGGCTCCCTCTTCGGGCGCACCGCCGTCGCCGGCGACCAGGTGCTCTGCACCAACCCGGCGTCGCTCGGAGGCGGGGCGGCCAAGGTCGACCCGGCCGATCTGCGGTACATTTCCGTACCGTGAGTGCGGTCGCCGAGACTCCACCGCCCGACCAGGCTCCTCCAGCGCTGAGCGGAGCCCCGCCGTCCGGTGCCGGGCCGGTCGATCCCGGTACGCCGGTCCACATGCCGCCCGGGCTCGCGCTGCCTGGCGTCCTTCAGGGGCTGCGGTTCGCCCGGCGGCCGATGACCTTTGCGCTGGGCGCCCAGCGGCGGTTCGGGGACGTGTGGCAGATCCGCGTCCCCACGCGCCCGGAGGCCTTCGTCGTCACCTGCCACCCCGACCACCTGCGCTCGCTGCTCAAGGCCGATCCCGCCGACGCCCCGTCCCTGACCGGTGAGTCGCCCCTGCGCCCGATCCTCGGCGCCAACTCCGTGCTCACCTCGGTCGGGGCGCGCCACCTGCGCCAGCGCAAGCTCCTGCTCCCGCCCTTCCACGGCGAGGCGGTGCAGCGCTACGTCGAGATGATCGCCGACGTCGCGCGCCAGGAGATCGACCACTGGCCGCTCGGCGCGCCGTTCGCGCTGGCGCCGCGGATGCAGGCGGTGACCTTGGAGGTGATCATGCGCGGGGTCTTCGGGGTCGGCGTGGCGTCAGAGACCACCCGGACCGAGCGCCGGATGCGCCAGGCGCTCCGACGCATGCTGGCCGCCTCGATGTCGCCGCTCTACCTGCTCGTGGAGCTGCGCAACGCGCGCCACCTGGAGCCCAAGGGCGTGCTTGCCGCGGTGATGAGGATGGTCGACCGGCACATGTACGCGGTGATCCGCGAGCGACGGGCCGTCGCGGACGCCGACGAACGCGCCGACGTGCTCTCGGTGCTGCTCGCCGCGCGCGACGAGCAGGGCGAGCCGCTCACCGACCACGAGCTGCGCGACGAGCTGATGTCATTGGTGCTCGCCGGCCACGAGACGACCGCCAACTCGCTGGCCTGGACGTTCGAGAGGCTGCTACGCACGCCGCCTGCGTACGGAAGGCTGCGCGAGCTCGTGCGCGCGGACGATCGGACCGAGGCCCAGGAGTACGTCGAGGCCACCATCCACGAGGGGATGCGCAACCGCCCGGTGATCCCGATGATCGCCCGGCTGGCCATGCGCCCCTGGCGGTTCGGGGACTACACCGTGCCCGCGCGCACCCCGATCGGGGTCAGCATCATCGCGCTGCACCACCGCCCCGACGTCTATCCCGACCCGCACGCCTTCCAGCCGCAGCGCTTTCTCCACTCCAAGCCCGGCACCTACACGTGGATCCCGTTCGGCGGGGGCATTCGCCGCTGTCTCGGGGCGACGCTGGCGATGGCGGAGCAGCGGGTCGTCCTGGAGGCGATCGCGCGCCGCACCGACCTCGTTGCGCCGGACCCGACGCCCGAGCGGCCACGGATGCGCAACGTGACGATGATCCCCCGGGGCGGCTGCCGGGTTCGTGTGGCGCGCCGCTACCCGGACTGAGTGCGGCTAAGGTCGCGAGTGATGTCAGTTTCGGATGCGCAGGCGCTTGCCGCCGAACCGGTCGGCCACCGCGAGCGGCTGATCGCCGCGATGGCGGCGTCGATCGAGGACAAGGGCTACCGGGACACGACCGTGGCCGACGTCGTGCGCATCGCGCGCACCTCCCGGCGGAACTTCTACGAGCACTTCGCCGACCGTGACGCCTGCTTTCTGGCACTGTTCGATGCCACCAATGAGGCGATGATGCGCGAGATCGCCGATGCCGTGGAACCCGACCGCCCGCTCGACGAGCAGGTCGACCGTGCCGTCGACGCGTACATCGACAACGTCGCGGCCACACCCGCGCTGTATCGCAGCTTCGTGCGCGAGCTGCCCGGCCTCGGCCAGGCCGGCGCCGACCGGGGACTGGCCACGTTGGAGCGGTTCGCCGCACTGCTCGTCGGCTTTGTCGAGTCCGGCCGCCTGGCCCAGCCCGACCTCGACCTCCGCCCGCTGAAGATGGACACGGCGATCATCATCGTCGGGGGCCTGCGGGAGCTGCTCGTGATCGCGCTCCAGCGCGGACGCGACATGCGCGAGCTGCGCGCGAGCGCGGGGGAGACGATCAAGGCCATCCTCGCAAAGGGGAGCTCATGAGCAAGCAGAAGGTCCAGGTCGACGGCCGTACCGCCTTCATCTCGGGCGCCGCCTCCGGGATGGGGCGCGCGGTGGCGCTGCGGCTCGCCGCCCACGGCTGTCCGGTGGCGATCGTCGACCAGAACGAGCACGGCCTGCGCGAGACGGCGGACCTGATCTCCGGTCCGGTGCTGGCACGCACGCTCGACGTCCGTGACCGGCAGGCTCAGATGGTCTTTGCCGCCGAGGTGGCCGACTGGGCGCCCACGCCGCTGGGCATGGTTCTCAACAACGCCGGGGTGGCGACCTCGCAGAGCGTTGCCGAGGGATCGCTGGAGGATGACGAGTGGGTCCTGGACATCAACCTGGGTGGTGTGATCAACGGCACCCGCGCCTTTCTGCCCATCCTCCTGCGCCAGGACTCCGGGGTGATCGTCAACACCTCGAGCGTGTTCGGTCTCGTCGGCATCCCGTTCCAGAGCGCCTACTGCACCTCGAAGTTCGCTGTCCGCGGCTTCACCGAGTCACTGCGCCACGAGCTGCGCGGCTCCGGGGTGCGCGCCGTGACCGTCCATCCCGGAGGCGTGAAGACCAATATCGCGCGCAACGCCCGCTTTCACGCGCATCCGACGCGTCCGACGCTGTCGCACGAGGAGGCGGCCCTGCAGTTCGACGCGATCGCCTTCACCACCCCTGAGCGTGCCGCCAAGGTCATCCACCAGGGCGTGAAGGCCGGCCGCAGCCGGATCCTCGTCGGACCCGACGCGTACATGTTCGACGCGCTGGCCCGGCTCATGCCCACGCGCTACTTCGACGTCCTGGCGCTACTGGACGGGCTGGCGGGGGG
>JBAQGP010000415.1:0-9986 GCA_049287845.1 Solirubrobacteraceae bacterium
TCCTCGGGCTCGACCGCGGCGACGTCCTCGACCGTGACGGGCGACCAGACCTCCGGCGACGGCAGCGGACGCTCTGACGGCGGGTCGGGCAACGGCGGCGACGCCAACGCGCAGAGCGTCAGCGCGCAGTCGCGGGGTCCGGGGTCCGACGCAGGCACGAAAGATTCCAGCGGGTCGCGTGACGTTTCGCGCTCGCCGGCCTCTTCCTCCTCGTAAACCCCCCAATGTCTCGCCGCCAGGATGCGGCGGCGAAAAGGAGGAACCCTTCGATGCGCAGAGTCCTGTTCACCATCCTCGCCTGTAGCGCGCTGTTCGTGGCGGTGCCGGCGGTGGCTCTGGCCCACGGCGGCCGTAACCATCACAAGCGCCACCAACACGCGCGTGTCCGCCACGAGCACTTCGTCGGTCATGACCGCTCCGGCGACGTCAACGCCGGCAACCCGGGCGACGCCAACCGGCCGACCGCCGGCACGGTCACCTCGTTCGCCAACAACGTCCTCACGATCACGCTGACCAACGGCGACACCGTCAGCGGTGAGGTGACCAACGCCTCTGAGATCAAGTGCGACAACTCCGCGATGCAGAACGGGGACAACGACGGCGACGACAACGGCGTGGGCGATGAGCGTGGCGATGCCGTCTTCCACCACGGCGACGGTGGCGGAGACAACGGCGATCAGGGCGAGGACAACGCCGACAACCAGATGTGCACCATCACGCCGGGCATGGCCGTTGCGAACGCCGAGCTGACGATCAATGGCGCCGGCGCGTTCTGGAACGAGGTCGAGCTGGTCAGCAGCAGCACCACCAGCCCCAGCCAGTCGTAGTTCCAGTCGACTCGCACCGGGGAGGACAGGGCGGCGGCCAGGCGGTTGCCGGGCCGCCGCTCTTCCGGGTTGTGGGCGACCCAGGTGGCCGGCGGGCCGCTCAGGCAGCTCGGGCGCTCAGGCGGCGCCGAAGAAGGAGATCAGCTCTGCCGCCACTTCGCGTGGCTGGTCCTCCGCCAGGAAGTGCGAGGCCTCAACGGCACGCCCGGCCAGCCGGGGCGCCCACGGGCGCCACACTTCCAGCACGTCCCCGTAGAAGAGCGGGAGCGCGCCCCGCGCGCCCCACAGGCAGAGCACCGGACAGGCGATCTGGCGGCCCAGGTCGGCCTCGTCGAGCTGGCGGTCGATCGTCGCGCCGGCGCGATAGTCCTCGCAGATGGCGTTGACTGCGGTCACGTCGTCCAGCTGGCGGCGGTAGGCGGCCATCACCTCGTCGGGGTACACCTCGGGATCGGTGCCCAGGCCGATCATCAGCAGGTGGTAGTCGAAGTAAGCGTCGGGGTCGCCCCCGATCAGCCGCTCGGGCAGCGGGGCGGGCTGGGCCAGGAAGCCCCAATGCCAGTAGCCGAGAGCCAGCTTGTCGTCCGCGCGCGCCCACACCTCGGCCGTCGGGATGATGTCGAGGACCGCCAGGGCACTTACACGCTCGGGGTGGTCCAGCGCCATGCGGTAGGCGACGCGCCCGCCGCGGTCGTGGCCGGCGACGGCGAAGCGCTCATGCCCGAGCGACGCCATCGCCTCGACCTGGTCACGCGCCAGTGCCCGCTTGGAGTGGGGGACATGGTCGCTAGCCGGCGCGGGCCGGAACGAGTCCCCGTAGCCGCTGAGGTCGGCGGCGACGACGGTGAAATGCTTCGCCAGGAGCGGGGCGGACGCGTGCCACATGAGATGCGTCTGCGGGTAGCCGTGGAGCAGCAGGAGGGGAGGACCCTCGCCGCCGACCATTGCATGGATGGTGCCGCGCTCCGCGGGCAGATCACGGGCCTCGAAGCCGTCGAACACATTCGCAACCGTACCCACAGAAGTGGTTAGACTTCCTTGAGCAAAATCGTGTTTGCTCAAGGTCGGGCGCCAGAGGAGGTGCTCCGCGTTCGGTTCAGACCTTACGACCGGGCGTGGCGGTCCAGGGGGAGGCGCGGGTCTCACGCGCAGCGTCGACGCCATCATCGCTCGCGGTCAGGCGCTGGTTGACGCGCCGCGGACCGAGGCCGGCCGCCCGCTGGCCTGGCACGTGGAGGCGATGCTCATCGGCGATCTCACGGCGGTCGCCGCGGCGGCCGCGCGGGCGGCGCGGGCCGCGCGGGAGGGCCCCTGAGGCAGTCTGCGATAGAACGTGGGCCGAACGACACCTCGGCCCTCGCCCGATCGGAGGCTCATGCCCACTTCTGATTTCGATGCCGCGCACTACTCGGCGATCGCGCCGGTCCCGATGGACCCGGGCGACCCGGAGTGGAGACCGGTGCGTCACCACTTTGGCCTGAGCGCCTTCGGGAGCGGCCTGTTCCGCGGCGCCGAGCCGGGCGACGCCGTCATCGAGGAGCACGATGAGCGCACCGATGGTGCCACCAGCGGCCACGAGGAGCTCTACTTCGTCGCCGCCGGCCACGCCGAGTTCGTGGTTGGCGGGGAGGCCGTCGACGCGCCGACCGGCACCTTCGTCGCGGTCCGCGACCCCGAGCTGGTGCGCTCCGCGCGAGCCAAGGTCAGTGACACGCTCGTCTTGGCCATCGGTGCGCCCCGAGGTAAGGCCTTCGAGATCTCGGGCTGGGAGAAGGACTACCTGTCGCGGTGATCGCAGTCAGCGGTCGTTGAGGTCCAGCACGGTGATCGGCGGCTCGATACCGGAGCCGCCGTCCGTCGCGACGATCGCCGTCCCGATCGCGAAGAACTCGATGACATGGCTGCCCCAGCCGTGGCTCTTCTCGGAGAGCGTCACTCCCACGATGCCCTCGGCCTCGAGCTCCTGGGCCTCGGTCTGCATGCGCTGCATGGCGAGCTCACGCGCGTCGTACAGCGCCTGCGTGTAGTTCGGCAGCTCGACGTTGCGGCCGGTCTGCGACATCGTGCGCAGCGGACCTCGCCGGCCGACGTGGTACACGCAGTTGCCCATGACCATCCCCACCGGCCGGTGCCCGGTGCGCAGGAGGGTCCAGAACTCCTGCCCGGAGAGATCGCTCTGGAACGGTCGCCCGTTGGGCGCGCGGTGCAGCACCCCGTCGCGGTGCTTGACGGCGGTGCCGATGGCGATGAACTCCGCCATGCTCGCTCCCCACTCGTAGCGCCCGATGTCCAGGCGGACGCCGACGACGCCATCGGCCCCCAGCTGGTCGGCCTCTTCCTCCATCCGGGTCATGGCGAGGTGGCGGGCGCTGTACATCGCCTGCGAGAGCACGTCGAGCTCGCGGCTCGTCGTGGGTCCCGCGACCTGGAAGCCGATGTGAAAGATCGAGCTGCCGACGACGAGACCGACCGGGTCGAAGCCCGCCTCGGTGACGAGCAGGAACTCGTTGACGCTGAGGTCGGAGGTGTAGAGGCCCTGGCGGTTCTGCTCCAGCCGCTCGCGGCCGGACTCCGGAATGCCCTCGAGTGACCCTGGTTCGTATTCGCTCACGTGGCCCTCATTCGGACGGCTAGCTTGACACTGAACGGCGACGGTCCCGAGTGTCGCCGGACCGCCGTGCCCGCGGCGTGCATGGTGATGACCCAGCCGCGGCGTTCGGCGTCGCCGCGGCCGGAGACGTAGTAGGGCAGCCCCAGGCGCCCGCGGTTCCATCCGCGGTAGGGGGCGGTCTGCAGCGATGACGCGAGCGACAGCTTGTCCCGGTGGATGGAATGCGACATCGTCACCCCGACCGCCCCCGCGCCGTGGGCGTCGGAGACCTGGCCCTCGATCTGCATCCGCACCGTCTCCCGAGCGATACGGAACGCCTCGCTGAGCTCCTCGAGCTCCTGGTTGCGCCGCCTCGTCCGCACACGGGTCAGGCGGACGGCTACCGGGGGCGACGCGAACATCACCGCGGTCGTCGCCAGGAAGCCGACCGGTTCATGCCCGGCCTCGTGCAGGCGCCAGTAGTCCTGGACGGAAAGGTCGGTGACGACCGGCCAGCTCGCACCGGTCGATCCGGGAAGGCGGACGGCGGTGCCGGTGATCACGTACTCGATCGTCCCCTGGCCGAGATCGTGGTCGCTGCGGTGCAGCCGGACGCCCACGACGGCGTCGGCGTTGACCTGCAGTGCCTCCTCGCACAGACGGTCCAGGGCGCGGCGCCGGGCGCTGCGCCAGGCCTCGGTGAGCACGTCGAGCTCGCACACCTCGGTCGTGTGCCAGCGGTAGCTGCGGAGCTGCCACATCGACGGCTCCGTGAACCTGTTCATGTAGCCGGCCGGCTGAGTCGTGTAGTACCCCATCCCGGACCCACCCGAGACGATCTCTCCGGGCGGCAGGGCCGGCAGGTACTGGTAGCCGGTGCGGACGACGCTGGCCCCCATCACCTGGGCCAGGGGCCGCGGGCCCATCCGGCGCAGCAGGGCGAACTCGTTGACCGACAGGCCGCTCGTGAACATCGAGCCCTCCGCGCCGAGGTCCCGCAGACGCTGCTCGGCGCCGAGCGGGATCCCGCCGCTCTCGATCCGCCTGAGCGATTCCTCCTGCTCCCGGTCCTCGCCATCTCCGCGGTTGAAGAACCCCAACCTTCAGCTCCCTCTGATGCCTGGCTGCGGCCCTGTACGGGCCGCGGTCAGAGCCAGATCCTCCCACATGTCCCGGCGAGAAGACTCCGGCTCACGCCCGGCTGCGGAGCCGACGGACGCGGTGTGAAACCTTTCGTCCCGGAACGGACGGGGAGCTTCAGCCCCATCCGGCGGGTGCCGATGCGAGGGGTATGGGTCATCCCTCCCTCGATGCCAGAACGGCTGCATGAGACACACACGCGGTCTTCGGTTGGACGGTTCCGAGGCCAATCGCTGGGTGGCTCGCGCGTGCGTGGGAGCCCTGCTCGTGGTGCTGTGCTTCCTGGCCGGGTTCTCGCTGCTGACCGAGAACGACCTGGCGGGGCGGGCAGCCGTGTCCCAGCGCGCCACGCGGCTGAGCCAGCTCTATGGCGACGCTCGCTTCTGGGTGGGACAGGAGGAATCTCTGGAGCGCAAGTATCGACTCGAGCCAGGTCCCACCGTCCTGCAGTTGCATACCGCTTCCGAGACGAACCTGAGCCGCGACGTGGCCGAGATCGGCCGGATCGACCGGTCCGCCGACACCCAGCAGCTCGTATCGCGTCTCAGCCGCGACCAACGGCTATACGCACGAGCGAGCGAGATGATGTTCGACGCCGTCCAGCAGCACAACACGCCGCTGGTCATCCACTACGATCACCAGATCGTCGATCCCATCTTCGGCTCGATCGAGACCGCCGTATATACGCACAGCACCCTGTCTGGCCACCGGGCGCTGCACCAGGCAGGACTCCTGCGTTACCGCACGAAGTCGGCCCAGACCGCAATTGCGATCGCATTTGGCGTGGGACTTCTCCTGCTCGGCGGGTTCTCGTTGATCTTGATGAGCCTGCGCCGGAGGGTCATCGCCGCGCACCGTGCTGAGATCGAGCGGCTCGCCGGCGCCGCCCTCACCGATTCCCTGACCGGGCTACGCAATCACCGCGCGTTCCAGGAGGACCTCGCCAGCGACCTGCAGCGCCAGGCTCGCGCCCGGGAACCACTCGCGCTGGTCATGCTCGATCTCAACTCCCTCAAGGCGGTCAACGACACTCATGGCCACGAAGCCGGCGATGATCGTCTGCGGGGTCTCGCCGATGTCCTGAGCGAGACCTTTCGCGGCGGCGACTGCGCATATCGCGTCGGTGGCGACGAGTTCGCCGTGATCCTCCCGGGAGTCAGCGCCTGGGACGCCCTGGAGGCAGCCCAACGCCTGCAGACCGCCCTGGCGCCGCGCGCCATCAGCGTGACCGCCGGAATCGTCAGCGCGAGCGGGCCGAGAGAGATCGATGGCCTCATCCGCGAGGCCGACCTGGCGCTGATCGCCGGCAAACGACGCCACCAGGCCGTCACCCTCTACTCACCCGAACTCCAGCCCACGATCGAGACCGTTGACCCGGATCGCGATGCCGAGCACATCAACAGCCTCTCGACCGCGTTGGCGCTCGCCGTCGACGCGAAGGACTCCTACACGCGCAGTCACTCCCAAACCGTCTCGCAGCTATGCGTGCTGATCGCCACCGAGCTAGGGCTCGCCCCAGCGCTCATCGGCCAGATGCGGCTCGCGGGACTGCTTCACGACGTCGGGAAGATCGGCATCCCGGACGCGATCCTGACCAAGCCCGCCGCGCTGACCGACGCGGAATACGAGCAGATGAAACGCCACTCCGTCCTCGGCGCGGAGATCACCGCCGCCGCCGGTCTGGCCACCGAGGCGCAATGGATCCGCCACCACCACGAACGCTACGACGGCACGGGCTATCCCGACGGGATAGCCGGCGAGAACATCCCCCTCCAATCACGGATCATCCTCACCGCCGACGCCTTCGAAGCGATGACCTCAGACCGCCCCTACCGCGACGCTCCCGGCCGCGAATTCGGGATCACCGAACTCAAACGCCACGCCGGCACCCAATTTGACCCCCAGATCGTGGCGGCATTCTGCCGCGCGCTGGAGTCATCGCGAAGCCCGGACGTCCACGGGCATCACGATCCCAGGAGCGACCACAGCGCTGTCCGGGCCCAGGCCGTACCGGCCTGAAAAGCCCAATCTCAGGTCGCGTCGCGGAGCTCGCGTTGCATGCGGGATCGCGAGCGGAGACGACCTCGATTTGAGGGGAGGGGGCCTGGCCAGCGTCAGGCATGCCGCGGGGGCACCCCCGTCTTCGCGCAATCAATGCTCGATAATCGGGCTTATGTCTAGTTGTAGGTGAGAGGGCACCGGTTTCGGGCGGTTGTCCATCACGAGCCGCGATGGGCGCCAAGGCGATGTACTACCTTCCAAAGCGATTCTCCCCGCCTCGTCAGCCGGACGCCGACCGAGGGTCAGGAACGGTCGCCGCGTCATGACGCCCGCCTCGGCGGTTCGCTGCTGCCTCGTGGCGGCCGTGGTCGCGGCTGCAGGGCTGATGCTGGCCTCGGTGGCCGGCGGTGGCCATCCCGTGCGCGAGCCCCGGGTGGCGCAGCGATCGCCGGTGCCGGAGCCGGGCCCCTCGCGATTTGGGATCTCATCGGACTATCTGGCAGCGGCGGCGACGCCGGCCGGGCGGCTGTTCGCGTCCAATGTCCTCGGCGCGCGCGGTCGCGTGCGGTTCTTCGTCCCATACGACGCCCGCGGCTCCTTCAACGGGTCGGCATGCGCGGCGTCGCCCGCCTACGCCTCAGGTGCGCCCGCATGGCACACGCTGGTGTCAGCGCTCGCGCAGGCTCGTGCCGAGGGGCTGACGCCACAGCTCGTCTTCGAGATCGGGACGGGCATCGGGGGTACGCCCACCGTTCCGAACCCGGCGGATCCCGCGCAGGCGGCCGACTATTCCTGCGGGGTCGATCTGGCGCTGCGCGCCCTGTGGGCGGCCCGCCAGACGACCGGGATGCCGGTGGACCTCGAGGCCTGGAACGAACCCGACATGACCCCCGGGTATGAGGGCACCCGGACCGGTGACCCCCGCCGGTGCCCAGCGCCGACGATCGCGGCGCCGTCGTGCTCAGACCCGTGGCGTGCGGCGATGCTGTGGTACCTCGCCCAGACCGACGCCACCGCGCTGCGTCAATCCACTCCCAGGTTCCCCAGCGTGACGGTGGCTGCGCTGACCTTGGGCGCCCCGGAGGAGCTCACGTATCTCGACGCCGGACACGCGAGGCTCTCGACGCGGCAGGGATCGCTCTACGCGGGCTACTACCAGTCGCTCTATGAGATCGTGCATTGCGCCCCGGGGTATGGCGGCTGCCGGCAACCCGGCGCCAACCCCGCGACCATGCCCACTGACTGGGCCGTCCACGACTACACCGACCCGACGGCTCAGGGCACCGCCGACCTGCGCGAGTTCGTCACGACGCTTGCGCAGCTCAACGACCAGTACGCCGGCGGCGCGGCCGCCAATGTCTGGATCACCGAGTCCGGGGTGCACCTGGACTCCGGCACCCGCCAGGACGCAAACCATCCTCGAGGGGTCACGTGCCACACGCCACTCGGCGCCGACGACACGTTCGGCTGCCTGGTCAACGGCAATCCGACGGCCCAGGGCCACGGCGCTCAGGTCTGGCGTGAGCTCACCGGCGTCGCCGCCCCCACCAGTCATGGCGCGGTGCGCGTCACCCAGCTGTTCTGGTACCAGTTCGCACTGGCCGCGCGGGCCTGCACCCCCGGCGACCCGTGCCAGTTGGCCAACGGCATCGTCTACACCAGCGGGGAGAGCCTCCCGTTCCTGCACAGCTGGGATTCGGCAATGGTGGACTCGGCCGGTCGGCCCCGAGCGAGCCTCTGCGCACTGACCGGGCAGCCCCCGGAGGGCTGTCCGGGTGTGTCTGACGCCTACGCGGACGCGCACTGGGTGGACTGGTGGCAGCCCATGCCGGAGCCCTGCCCGGCGCACTTCGGCGCGTGGATTGCCAACGGCGCCGACAGCGGCGTCCCCGACGGCCAGGAGTGCTACTACAGCCCGAACCTGCCGCCCAACCAGACGGTCAGCCGGTGATGCCGTAGCGCAGGAACACGACGCCGCCGGCAAAGCGGCGCTCCTCGAGAAGCTCGAGCTCCGCACGCACGTCGTCGGGCAGTGCGGCCTTGCCGCCACCCACGAGGATCGGGCACAGCAGCAGATGGCACTCGTCCACCAGGCCTGCGGCGATCGCCTGGCCGGCCAGCTCGGCACCGCCGACGCTGATGTCGGATGGCGAGGCTGCCTTGAGCTCGCTGACGGCGCCGTGGTCGAAATCACGCTCGAGCCGGGTTCTGGCGTTGGAGATCGCGGGCAGCGTCCGCGAGTACACGATCTTGTCGGCCGCCCGCCAGATCTGCGCGAACTCCCGGATCGGCTCCGGTTGATCGGGGCCGGTGTCCACGGTCTCCCAGTAGATCATCGTCTCGTACATGCGGCGCCCGTAGAGATAGGTGCCCACGGGACGCTCGAGCTCGTTGACGAAGGCGTGCACCTCGTCGTCGGGCGCCGCCCAGTCAAACGTGCCGTTGGCGTCCTCGACGTACCCGTCAAGCGAGGCAATCGCCGCGTAGGTCAGCTTGGCCATGTCATCTCCTCTGGGTCGGTGTGCGACGCGAGCCCGCGTCTGCACCCTTTCAGACCGGGTCACACATCGAGACTCATCGGTCGCGCCGCTACGCTCCCATCGTGAGGCCGGAGGAGCTCTCCAACTTCGCCCATCTGCGGCGCGCCCGCGATCTGATGGACCGCGAGTATGCGCGCCCGCTCGACGTCGCCGCGCTCGCCCGCGCCGCGCTGATGTCGACCGCGCACTTCTCGCGGCAGTTTCGCGCCGCCTACGGCGAGACGCCCTACGCCTACTTGATGACGCGACGCATCGAGCGGGCCAAGGCGCTGCTGCGCCGCGGCGATCTGTCGGTCACCGAGGTCTGCCTGGACGTCGGGTGTACGTCCCTGGGCTCGTTCAGCGCGCGATTCACCGAGCTCGTCGGTGAGACGCCGACGGCCTACCGCGCCCGCGACCACAGCGCGCTGGCGAGCGTGCCGGGTTGCGTCGCCAAGGACCTCACCCGCCCCACCCGCAAGTCGAGCAGGATCGGAGAAGCGCGCGGGGACCCCAGCTCCGTACTGTTGAAAGCATGAATGTCACTTTCTCCCGCTGCTTCGTCCAGGTCCACGACCCCGACCTGGCACTGGCCTTCTACCGCGACACCCTCGGCCTCGAAGTGCGCGACGACGTCGCGCAGGAGCACTCACGCTGGGTCACCGTCGGCGCCGCCTCCCAACCCGGCGTCGCCCTCGTCCTCACCAACTATCTGAACGGCAGCCCCGCTGACGAGGACGCGATCGCCGGCCTCGTCGCCAAGGGCGCCATGAACGGTGTCCACTTCCAATCCGACGACCTCGACGCCACCTTCGAGAAGGTGCGCGCCTCGGGCGCGGAGATCGTGCAGGAGCCAACCGACCAGTTCTGGGGCACGCGGGACTTTGCCGTGCGTGACCCATCCGGCAA
>JBAQGP010000416.1:0-2981 GCA_049287845.1 Solirubrobacteraceae bacterium
CAAGGCGCTGGCGCTGATGGCCGCCACGGGCGCTCCCGCCGTGTGGCACGCGATCGAGCGGGCCGGCCAGCGCTACGGACTCTGCGCCGTGGGCCAGGAGGCACTGGCCCGGTACGCGCTGATCCGCCGCGTCTCCAGCCCGCTCTAGCGCTCGGCCGCCGCACCCCCGGTCCGCCCCGCCGCGCCACGGAGGGGCGGGTGGGCTGATGACGTCAGCCCCGCCCGTGGACGTCGCGGGCGCTGAACGGGCCCTCGTGGACCTGCTCACGCTGGAGCGCGAACTGCTGGAGCTCGACTACGTCCGGCGAGCCGACGCGCTCGAGCGCGTCTCGGAGGCCGTGCGGCGGCTGGGCGAGCTGGGTTCGCCGGAGGGGCTGCTCACCCGCGGCGCGGCTGAGCTGGGCGCCGGCTCGGAATTTGACCGGGTGATCATCTCCGAGATCGTCGAGGGTCGCCTCGTGCCGCTCACGATCTGGGCCGGCGGCGACCAGGCCGGCGCCGACGGCGCGCTTGCCGAGCTGGGAGAGACCACCATCCGCCTCGAATACCCGCTGCTGGAGTACGAGGTGGCCCGGCGACACATCCCCGAGGTGGTGGTCGTCGCCGACGCGGGCGCCCGGACACCGGCGCCGCTGGTGCAATGTCTGGGCTGGGAGTCCTACGCGGTCGCCGCGCTGGCGGTCGGGAACACGACGATCGGGCTCCTGCACGCGGACGCTGCCCACAGCCGCCGGACCGTGGACAGCCTCGACGGCGAGGTGGTGGGCCGCTACGCGGAGGAGCTGGCCGGGGTGTTCGAGCGCGCCGTGCTGCGCCACACCCTCGAGTTGCACCGGGCGGAGCTGGGCGCCGCCGTGCACTGGATGAGCGTACGGCTGGGACGGCTCGAGGATGCGGCGGGTCTGATGAGCCCGCGCAACCCGGAGGGCGACGCGCGCCTGGTCGAGTCGCTGACCGCGCGCGAGCTCGACGTGTTGCGGCTACTGGCACGCGGCAACACGAACCTGGCGATCGCCACTGCCCTCGTGGTCCGCGAGGGCACCGTGAAGTACCACGTCAAGAACATCCTGCGCAAGCTGGGAGCGACGAACCGCGCGGACGCCGTGGCCCGGTTCGTCCGTGCGGGCGGGGGCGCCGACCGCGTGGGTGATGGGGCGCGGCGGTGACGGCGACCGTCTCTCGCCAGGTCCTGGGGGGCCCGCTCGACGTCGAGCTGCAGGGGCGCGTGTCCGCGGCGATCTCCCGGGCGCGGGCGCTGCTGGGCGACACCACGAACGCAGACGTCTCGCCGGCGGCGCCGGCCGATGCGCTCCGTGGTCTGATCGACGCCCTGACCGAGAGGCTCACCGAGCACGGCGAGGTCGTGCCCGGCGCTGCCGTGCACGAGCAGGAGGCGGCGCTCGCGCGCCTGCGCCAGCGCTACGACTCGCGCTTCGAGGCCCTTGCCGCCGTGCGCCAGGCGATCGATGAGCTGCGATCGATCACCTCGCCGGCATTGATGCTCGGACAGGCCCCCGCACGCCTCTGCGAGGCGTCCAAGCTCCAGCGCGTCGTGCTCTCTCTCACCGAGGAGGGGCGCATGGTGGCCGAGGCGGCCCACTTCAGCGGCGATCGATCCGGCACCGCCGACATCGTCGCGCAGCTGCGCGCCGAGCCCATCGTGCTCGAGCATCCGCTCATCGAGACCGAGGTGCTGCGCCGCCGCCGCGCGACGATCGTCGACGATGCCCAAGTCCATCCGCGGGTGGACCGCCGGCTGGCGGAGCTCATGGGCTGGACGTCCTACGCCGCCGCGCCGCTCGTGGTGGGCCCGCACGTCGTCGGGATGGTCCACGCCGACCGGGGGGCCGGGCAGCGGCTCGACGTGCTCGATCGCGACGTCCTGTGGGAGTTCACCAGCCTGCTGGGCCAGGCGTATGAGAGCGCGAGCCTGCGCCGCGCTTTGCGGCACGAGCGCGAGCAGCTCCGCGAGTTCCTGGACTGGCTGGGCGCCCGGTCAGGCGAGCTGACCGACGCGCCACTGCGCCTGGCCACGATGCAGCGTCCACCACGGCGCTCGGCGTCACCCACGATGACGGCGGTCGGCAGCGGCCGCGATGACCGGGTGGTATTCGAGGGGCTGCTCACCCGCCGCGAGCTCGACGTGCTGCGGCTGCTGGCCGACGGACACTCCAACAAGGGGATCGCCGAGGCGCTGGTCATCTCCGACGGCACCGTGAAGTTCCACGTCAACAGCATCCTGCGCAAGCTGCGTGTCGCGAACCGTGCCGAGGCGGTCTCGCGCTACCTGCGACTGCTGGGCATGCGCGCCCCGTGAGAGGGGGAGACGGTGCTGCGGATCCTTGCGCTGCTGCTGGCGCTCATCTCGGTGGGGTGCATGTCGGCGGCGCTCATCGGGATGGTGACGGGCCGTCCCAGTGACCGGGCCGGGTGGGCGCTGCGCGTGGCGGCGGTGGTGTGCTTCGGAGCGGCGGTGGCGCTGAACGTGGCGGCGCACTGAGCGGCGCTGATCAGGGGGCGGCGGCAGGGCATCAGGTCTCGGGCTGCCATCCGCGGATCGTCCACAGCCAGCCATCGACCTCTGTCACCGTGGCCAGCGTCACGTGCCACGCGGGGCGCAGGCCCTGGTAGGCGCTGGTGTTGGTCGCGGTGGTCCGCTCTCGGGTGACGACCGCGTAGACGTCGTGCTCGCCGCCCACCGGCGCAATCGCCTCGACCGTTCCCGAATTGGCGATACCTCCGAGCTTGATGGACCCGTCACGGGCGACCTGCGCCGCCGCCAACGTCATCGACGACCGGGCCTGGCCAATGCCGGCCTGTGCCAGCAGGCGCAGGTGGGTCGCCACCGTGTCCGCGGTCCAGTTGATGTAGATCTGAGCAAAGACCTGGACCGCCTGCACGGGCGAGCGCCAGCCGCCGAGCGCCGGCTGGGCGGGCGCCGGCGTGGGGACCTCGTGGGTGCGCTGTGCTCTGGCCACGGT
>JBAQGP010000417.1:0-8967 GCA_049287845.1 Solirubrobacteraceae bacterium
CCACCACTCCTCGGCGGCTGTGGGCTAATCGGTGAACTCGTCGTCGGCAGCGAGGCCGGGCTCGTCCTCGGCCGCGTGAATGGCACACAGCGTCGGGCCGCCGGACTCGAGCACCGCCTCGAGCTCCGCCGGAGTCAGCCGGGCACCGCACTCCTCGCATCGCTCGCCTGCCGTCTCGACACTGTGCTCATCGAGGCTCATGGCGCGAGTCTAGTGCCATCGGAGGCCGCCGGACCGGCCGCCCCGAGATAGGTCAACACCGCCAGGACGCGTCGGTGATCGTCGTCGGTGGCCGGGAGGCCGAGCTTGCCGAAGATATTGGTGACGTGTTTCTCGACGGCGCCGAGTGTGATCACCAGCTCCCGGGCGATCGCGGCATTCGTCCGGCCCTGGGCGATGAGCGAGAGCGTCTCGCGTTCGCGGGGGGTCAGCTCGGCGAGCGGGTCCTCGCCGCCGCCCGACTGCACGCGCACGAGAGAGGCAATGACCTCACGGTCCAGCGCGGTGCCGCCGGCAGCGACGCGGTGCACCGCATCCAGGAAGCTGCGCACCTCGCCGACGCGCTCCTTGAGCAGGTAGCCGACGCCGCTCTCTCCCGAGGCGAGAAGCTCGCCGGTGTAGACCGGCTCCACGTACTGGGAGAGCACGAGCACCGACAGTTCGGGGTGGCGGCGACGTGCCTCCAGCGCAGCGCGGATCCCCTCGTCGGTGAAGGTCGGTGGGAGGCGCACGTCGACGATCGCGAGATCCGGCTTGTGACCGGCGACGATCCGCAACAGACCGTCGCCGTCATCGGCCTGGGCGACCACCTCGATGTCGTACTCCTGGAGCAGTGCGACGATGCCCTCCCGCAGCAGCACCGAGTCCTCGGCGATCACGACTCGCATGGCAACACCGCCCGGATGGTCGTGCCGATCCCCTCGGGTGAATCGATATCGAGTGTCCCGTCGAGCGCCTCGACCCGCTGACGCAGGCCGCTCAGCCCGCCGCCGCGGGGATCGGCTGCGCCCGAGCCGTTGTCGGCGACCTCGACAACCAGGCGCGTCCCCGCCCGGCGGATCGCGATCCGCACCGACGCGCCCGGAGCATGCTTGACGGCGTTGGTCAACGCCTCGGCGGTGACGAAGTAGGCCGCGGACTCCACCACGGGCGCCAGCCGCTGAGTCAGCTTGCTCTCGACCGTGGCGTCGATCCCGGAGCGCTGGGCCAGGGCCTCGACGGCGGCCACCAGGCCGCGGTCGGCCAGTACCGGCGGAGCGATGCCGCGAGCGAGGTCGCGCAGCTCGGCGACGGCGGCCGTGGCCTCCAGGCGTGCCTGGCGGATGAGCTCGGCCGTCTCGGGCTGGTCGTCCAGCCGGGCCTCGGCTCGCCCGAGCTGCATCGTCAGCGCCACCAGCCGTGCCTGGGCGCCGTCGTGGAGGTCGCGCTCGATCCGGCGCAGCTCCGCCGACTGGACGTCCAGCACCCCCCGCCGGGTCCGCGCCAGCTCATCGACACGCGCGCTGAGGTCGGTCTGGCGCGGCGAGGAGAAGACGGCGTGCAGGGCGAACGCCATGGCCAGACCGACGGCGGGGAACACCGGCCAGAAGTAACCGAACCCCCCCATCGCCCAGACGAGCACCAGGTAGCCGCCGAGGATCGCGGAGATCGAGCCCTGGATCACCAGCCGGCGCCGCGGCCCCCGCGGCTGCGCCCAGGCCCGCTGCCAGGCCACCTGCAGTGCGATCGGCAGTCCCAGGCCCGTCCACACCCACATGGGCCAGAACGGGCCTCCGGTCGCCGCCCACACGATGGTGACGGCGAGGCAGCACACCACTGACAGGGTGATCTCCCCTGCCAGCAGCGCGCTGCCGGTCCGCCGTGTGACCTGAGAGTAAGTGCTGGCCATGATCGGTGACTCCGAAGCCCACATCATCGCAGTGCCGAGGGCTCCATCGCCGGGGCGAACGACTCCCCTTGCCGTTCCGTCTGCCGCCCCAGAAGGGTGACGGCGGCCGGCAGGGCCACGGCCCGGACGATGGTGGCATCGAGCAGGATCGCGACGGCGAGGCCGACACCGAGCTGCTTGAACTCCAGGAGGTGCAGCGTGGCGAAGATACTGAACACTGCGATCATCACCGCGGCCGCGCTCGTCACCGCCCCCGCGGTCGCTCCCAGCGCCCGCACAGCGGCCATCCTGGCATCGGCACCGCGGCTGCGCTCCTCACGCACCCGCTCGAGGATGAGCACGGTGTAGTCCATCGACAGCCCGAAGAGCAGGACGAAGGCGAACAGCGGGAGCCATTCCACGATCGCGCCGTCTGAGCTGAAGCCCAGCAGCTTCTCGCCGAGCCCGTGCTGGAAGACCTCCACCAGGACACCGAACGAGGCCCCGACCGACAGGAGATTCAGGCCGATCACCGAGGCCGCCAGCGCGGGCGAGCCGAAGGCAGCGATCAACAGCAGGAAGGCCAGGCCCAGCACCCCCGCGATCACCAGCGGCGTGATCGTGGTCAGGCGACCGGAGAAGTCGGCACTACCCGCGGCGGCGCCGGTGAGCATGACCTTGGCTCCGGGGAGCGCGAGGCTGCGGTCCACCGTCTCGCGCAGGCGGCTCACCGCCTGCTGCTGGGCGGGCAGCGAGACGTTGGGGAATGGGACCGACACCACCGCCGTCGAGCCCTCACGAGCCGTGTCGACGGTGACCGATCCGTGGCCTGCGGTGACCTTCTCGGCCCGCCGGCCCAGGTCGCGCAGAGCGCGCAGCGCCACCGGACGTCCCAGCTGGTGCCCGGTGACGACCAGCTCGGCGTCGGTGGGCGTGCCCGGGAAGGCCCGGTCGATCGCCTCGACGGCGACGCGGACCGTGTTGTGGACGGGCAGATCCTGGACCCCGGGGTCGCCCGTCCGCATGCTCAGCACGGGGACCGAGAGGGCTCCGAGCACCACCACGATCACCAGGAGCGATGCCGCCGGACGGGCGGTGACGCCGGTCGCGACACGCTGCCACACGCCGGCCGAGGCGGCGTTGCGACGGCGGCGGCGGGGCCACAGACGTCCGCGGTCGATGCGGTCACCGAGGAGCGCAAGCACCGCCGGCAGCACGGTCACCGAGCCGACGGCGGCAATCGCCACCACCAGGATCGCCCCGAGCGCCATCGATGTGAACACGCCCAGCCCGGTGACGGTGAGGCCCGCCAGTCCGACCATGACCGTCAGCGCGGCCACGACGATGGCACGGCCGACGCTCGCCGTCGCCGCCGTGAGCGCTGCGTCGCTGGCCCGGCCGGCGCGGCGCTCCTCGCGCTCACGGCGGATGTAGAACAGCGAGTAGTCGACCCCGACGGCGAGTCCGATGAGCACCACGACAGGCGCGGTGGACTGCCCCAGCGGGGCGATCTGCGAGACCACCCCGAGGGCGCCGAGCGCCCCCGCGACGGAGCTGAGGCCGAGCAGGAGCGGCACCAGGGCCGCCACCAGCGCGCCGAAGGCGAGGATCAGGATGATCAGCGTGATGGGCAGCGAGACGAGCTCGGCGTGGCTGAGATCGTGGTTGACGACCTGGTTGATGGCATGACCGCCTGACGCGTCGCCGGCCTCCTGGACCTTGGTGCCGGGGTGAGCGGCCGCGACCGACGCGACGACCCGCTGAAGCGGCGCCACGTGCTCATCGGCGTGGTCGGGATCGCCGCGCAGCTGCACCTGCACGAGCTGCAGCCTCCCGCCGGCCCGCGAGAATGCCGGCACCTCGCGCGACCCCTGGACGGAGGCCACGGTGGCCAGACGACGGACGCGGACCTCGAGTGCCTTGACCACCGCGCCCGTGCTCTGGGCGCTACCGGAGCTGACCAGCACACTCTCGGTCGCCGGGGACTGGAGGTGAGCGGCGGACAGGGCGGCGTCGGCACGAGCCGACTCGCCGGTGCCCGAGCCCGCGTTGGAGAGGGTCTTGGTTCCGGCGGCCGAGCCGGCGAAGATGCAGCCGGCGATGAGGACCAGCCAAAGGGCGACCACGGTCTTTGGGTGGCGGGCCGAGGCGCCCGAGATCGAGCTCACCGCGCGGGCAAGACGCCCGGACGGCACGCTCATGGAGTGGGAGGTGAAGCGTGAATGTCTCATGGTCGCCAGCCTGCCGACGGCGCGGCCCGGTGTCGCGGGGGCGCGGGGGCCGATGGGCCGGAGCGCGCCCCCGGGTTGTGGGTGGGGTTATCCCCACCTCGCCTCGCCCGCCCCGTCCCGCCCCGTCCGGCCCCGTCCGGCCCCGTCCGGCCCCGAGAGATGACATCGTGGGTTGGTGACCGACACGTCCGCTCAACCGGCGCTGGCGCTGCGCGCGCTCCAGGCCGCCGACTTCGATCGCCTGCTCACCTGGATACGCAGCGCGGACGACCTGTGGCAGCGGTCAGGGCCGCGATCGTTCACATGGCCGCTTGACCGGGGACAGCTGCTGCGCGACCTCGCCGCGCGAACCCATTCCGGGGGGCTGCTCGCCGGGGTCGAGAAGACCGGTGAGATGGTGGGGCACGTGCTGCTCGAGGCGCAGCACGATCACGGTTTGGGCCACATCGGGCGCGTGGCGATCGCGCCCGATCAGCGCGGCCGCGGGCTGGGGACGGCGCTGATGCGCGCGACGATCCGTCATGGCTTTGACGACCTGGCCCTGCATCGCCTCCAGCTCACCGTGTACACGTTCAACGCCGCGGCGATCGCCACCTATCGCTCGGTGGGCTTTGTCGTCGAGGGACTGGCGCGCGAGTCGACTCGCGGCTCGAAGGGCTGGTGGGATGGGCTGACGATGAGCCTCCTGGAGCCCGACTTCCGCCGTCCGCCGGCGTACGGCGATCAGATCAGGATCGCCGGGCCACGCGACGCGGATCGGATCGCCGCGCTGCTCACCGAGCGCGGCTGCCCGTTCGACCGCGACCGGACCTCGTCGCAGCTGCTGGCGTGGGCGATTGATCCCCACGGTGAGGTGCTGGTGGCCGAGGCCGAGGGCTCGGTGGCCGGAGTCGCCGCCGTTCATCGCGTGCCCTACTTCCACCGCGCGGGAGCGTTCACGCGCGTCGTCGCCCTCAGCATCGAACCCGGGCACCGCCACGACGGGGTCAGACAGCGGCTGCTTGACGCGGTCACTCGGTGGGCCGCGGATCGCGGCGCCCCGAGTGTGGAGATCACGTCGCCAGGCGCCCCTGGAGGCTGACCCACAGCGCGGTCATCAGCGCCAGCCCGGCGGTGATCAGCAGCAGCGTGGCGTAGCCGGTCACGTGGGCGGCCAGAGCCAGCACGTAGGGGACGGCGAACCCGATGTAGGTGAGCACGTAGTAGATGGCGGTGAGCCCGGCCAGGGCCTCGGGATGGGCCAGGCGCTGGACCTCGACCAGGCCCGCCACCAGGCACAGCCCGTATCCCATGCCCAGGACGATCGCGCTGGGGACGAGCAGCCACGTCCGGTGCTCATGCACGGTGAAGGCGGCACACGCCATCCCCGCCACCATGACCACCAGCCCGAGGGTGGCGGCGCGGTTGCCGGCGGCGTGGGCGTCCAGGCGCCGCGCCAGCGGTTGGATGAGGACTCCCGCCATCGCCGCGAGCGTGGCCACCGCTGCGGTGAGGGCGATCCCATCCGTGGCGTGGGCCGCGCCGACGACGCTGGGCAGAAGGGCGAAGGCGACCGCCGGAGCCGCGAACACCCAGGGCGCCATCGGCGCCACCACCTTGCGAAAGCGCGGGTGACGCAGGCTCGGCAGTGCCCGGCCGATCGTGCCGCCACCCCCCGGGCGCACGGTGTCCGGAGCGCCCGGCACCAGCGCGAGCACGGCCAGCATGAGCAGCACGTGGGGCAGGTAGGGCACGACGGCCGGATCCGGCGCCCACTGGGCCAGCAGCCCGGACACGAGCGGCCCAACGGCAAAGCCGATCGTCATCGTGACCGCACCCCGGCGCGCGGTGGCGTGGTCGGTGGCGTCACCGAAGGGCGGGCGCGAGAGCTCACGCAGCCACGCGGTACCAGCGCCGAACGCCGCGCCGCTGCCCAGGCCGGTGAGAAACCGGCCGGCGTACAGGGACGCCACGCCGTGATCGGCAGCGACCAGCGCCAGCGTCCCAGCCAGGGACAGCGCGGCGGAGGTCAGGATCACCGGACGGCGCCCCCGCGCGTCAGAGAGGGGGCCCGCAATCAGCAGGCCGGGAATGAGCCCGAGGGCGTAGACGCCGAACAGGGCCTCGAGGGTGCCGGTGGACAAGCCCAGCTGCTGGCGGTAGACGAGCAGCATCGGCGTGAACTGATTGGACCCCCACGCGGCGCCGAACAGGGCCGCGCCCGCACGGACCCAGCTCGTATGCGCCGCCGCGCCGGCGGGACTGCCTCTCATGTGTATCCGGGGGGCCACGCTCACCAGCCGCTCCTTTTGCACTGACAGTTCAATGATCGAACTCGGAGACTACCACATGAGTTCAATCATCAGACTGCTGCGCTAGAATGGTGGAGCCATGCTCGGAAAGGACTACGCAGGACAGGACTGCTCGATCGCCGGGGCGCTGGAGGCGATCGGCGAGCGCTGGACGCTGCTGATCGTGCGCGACGCCTTCTACGGCGTGCGTCGCTTCAGCGACTTCCAGGCCCACCTGGACATCCCCAAGGCGGTCCTGTCAGACCGGCTCAACGGCTTGGTCGATGTCGGGATCCTCGCCCGCACGCCGGACCCGGCCCACGCCGGACGTCACCTCTACGAGCTGACCAAGAGCGGCCAGGAGCTATGGCCGGTCATTCACGCCCTGCTGGTGTGGGGCGGCAGGCATCGCAAGCCCAACAGCCGCGTCTACCGGCACACGGTCTGCGGCACCTTGCTCGGTGCGGGCGCGGTGTGCCCGCACTGCGGCGTCACCCCGCCGCTGCAGGACATCCTCACCGAGCGCCGGAAGGGCCACAGGGCCACGCGCGACGACCCGGTGACGGTGGCGCTGCGCGCGCCGCGGCGGCTGCTGGAGCCGCTCGAGACCTAGGACGCCGGTGGTTGGTCGCCGGTCGGCGTGACGCCGGCCGCCTCGACCATGAGGATCACGGTGCGGCCGGGAGCGCTGGTGCGGTGCATGACGGTGCGCGGGACGGTGTAGCTCTGATGGCGCGAGAGCCGGATGGGGTCGCGGCCCTCCAGGTCGATCACCAGCTCGCCGTCGAGCACCATGAAGAACTCGTCGGTGTCGTCGTGCTTGTGCCAGTGGAAGTCACCCTGGATCACGCCCAGGCGGACGACGGAGTCGTTGACGGAGGTGAGCGTCTGGTTGAACCAGGGCTCGTGGGCGGCGGCCTCGGCATCGACGTCGATCAACGTCTGATGGCCGAACTTGTCATCGAGGTGGATGTCGTAGTCGCCCTCGGAAAATCCCGTCTTCACGGCGCACCTCCGGAGTCTGAGAACTGAACTCATCGGTTTACTTCTGTGACGGGCGGGGACGGTACGGGCGGCGGCGCCAGCGGGGGCGCCGGCGCGGCGACGGTCGTGAGCAGCTCGATGTAGCGCCGGGCGGAGCGCTCCAGGACGCGCTTGCCGTCGCGGCGGACCGCGGGGCTCCACCAGCCGCCGTAGATGCGGTCGAAGTCGTATGGCGTCAGCGCGCTCAGGATGCCGCTCACCCCGGGCTCGGCCAGCGGGAGGCGGACAGGGGCGCTGTAGACGAAGGACACGCGGTCCTCGCCCGGCGTCACCATGATCGTGTCACCGGCCAGGATCGCTCCGCGCCCGTCGGCGCCCGCCGACCAGTGGGCGACCGCGCTGCCGGGAAAGTGCCCGCCGCACTGCACGAGCGTGACGCCGGGCAGCGCTTCCACTGCGCCCGACCATGTTCGGACAGCGGGATCGGGGCGCATCAGCCACGGAGCGTCGACGTCCACCAGCAGGATCTCCGCGTCGAAGGCGTGGCTCCACTGCACCGCCGCCCCGTACATGTGGGGATGACTGGCGCTGACGGCGCGCAGGCCCCCGGCAGCGCGCACCGCCTCAAGCGCCGCGTCGTCGACGAACGGCGCCGGATCCCACAGCAGATTGCCGTCGGGCGCCTGCACGAGCAGGCCCCGCTGGCCAACGCCGACATCGGGCTCGCATCCAATGCCGATGAGGCCGGGCTCGACCTCACGGATCACCGAGTGGCACCCGTCGGCGGCCAGCTGCGCCATCGTCGTCCAGCGCTGGCCGGCGGGCGAGACCCACTGGCGCTCGTCCTCGCACAGGAGGCAGCGCTCGGGCGCCAATTCGGCCGGCGGGTAGTTGGCGCCGCAGGCCGGACAGATCCAGATCTGGGCTGAGGTCACGGCTCAGCCGGACACTAACAGCGGGCCATGGACTCGCCCAGCCGGGTAGCCGCAGCAGCTCCGCGCCCGTCGCGCTATTTGCAGCTGGGGTCGGGGTTGAAGGTGGCGGTCGACTGCGCCAGCGACAGCGGACCGCCGGATGGGATCAGCTGGACGTGGTTGACCTCGGTGTTGGCCGCGTTATCGGAGGGGTCAAAAGGCCGGTAGAGCCCGTACTGCGCGAGCTGGGCCTCTGAGATCTGGGCTGCGCTCGAGCGCAGGAGCCCGTTGACGCCGATGTCCTCGGCCAGGCCCTTGGTGTGTGGGTCATCCGCGAAGCCGCCGACGGCGACGCTATGGGCCGGCGTCCGGTAGCCGCTGATGCCGTAGATCACGACGCCCAGCGCCCGGGCGAGCTGATCGAGGCGGGCGGTGAGCACGGGCAGCTGGCCCACGGACTGGATGGTGCCGGGGTCGGCGACGAAACCCGGACCCGACGCCTGGACGACGGGCGCGGCGTCGGCGCTCGAGACCGCGCCCCCGCAGAGGTTGAGCTGCTTGAGCTCCTTCTTGACCTCCGCCAGCGACGGGGCGTGGGCGTTGACATCGCCGACGATCGCCGCGTCGCCCGCCGACGCCGAGGCCTGAGCGCCCGCGACGGGCTCGATCGCCTGCGGATGGGCCTGCGGCAGGGCGCCGGC
>JBAQGP010000418.1:0-2044 GCA_049287845.1 Solirubrobacteraceae bacterium
GGCGGGGCGCCCGCGGGCGCGGGCTGGCGATTGCCGCCGATGTGGCCGAGGCCCACGGCGGCGCCCTTGTCTCCGCGCCCACCGACGGCGGGGCCCGCCTGGTGGTTGAGCTGCCGAGGGCCATGTGCGGAGAGGACTCCGCGGGCTAAGCGGGCGTCCCGGGCATTCGGGCACACCCGGCGGACGGAACCGCGCCCGAGATGCAACCCAGGTCTGCAGACGCGCGATCTGCACGCGTTCGTGCACCCCCAGGGCGCGCCTCTTTCCACGCCATCCCGCCTCATATCGCCAGCGATGGTCAGGGATTTGCCGCCTCCTGGGGGGTGGTGGGCCAGATTGTGGGGCAACAGGTGCGATTTGGGTTGCATTGTGGGGGAGAGTGGGATACTGTGGGCGGCGCTTCCGGAACCCGGGTGGCAGGGCTCCTCCCACCCAGCCACCCGGGTTTTGAGCTTTCAAGCCTTGTATGAGCTTCCTTGAACTTCCGCGGAACCTTCGACCACGCGCTCGACGCGAAGCACCGCCTGACCATTCCGGCGAAGTTCCGCGGAGCGCTGGCCAACGGCGTGGTGCTCGCTCCGTCGCACGAGGTCGAGACGGGCGCGCCGCGAACGGTCGCCATCTGGACGCCCGACGCGTACGACGAGTTCACCCAGACGTCGCTCGCCGGGCTCAACCCGTTCTCGCGCACAGCCCGCGAGCTGAAGCGCTTCTTCTTCAATGCCTCCTTTGACACCGAACTCGACGCCGCGAACCGCGTGATGATCCCGACGCCGCTTCTCGAATACGCCAGCCTCAGCAAGGAGGTCGTGGTCACCGGCTCCGGCGAGTGCCTCGAGGTGTGGGATCGCGCGCGCTACGCGCAGAACTTCGAGGACGTCCTGACCCGTATCCCCGACTTGGCAGCGAGCCTTGGCAACACTCCTTGACATGACCAAAACGCATATCCCGGTGCTGGCGGGCGAGCTGATCGAGCTGGTCGATCCACGCCCGGGGGAGACCGCCGTGGACTGCACCGTCGGTGGTGGCGGTCACGCCCGGCTCATCGCCGACCGGCTCGGTCCCGCCGGGACGCTCATCGGCGTCGATCGCGACCCGCTGGCCGAGGAGCGCTTTGCCGCCCTGGCCGGCGAGGTCCAGTGCGAGACGCGCTTCATCCGCGCCGACTTCGTCACGGCTCTGGAGGAGCTGCGCGAGGAACGGCTGATCGCCGATCTCGTCTACCTGGACCTGGGCATGTCCTCGATGCAGGTGGACACCTGGGAGCGAGGCTTCTCCTACGCCTACGACGCCCCGCTGGACATGCGGATGGACCCGGCGCAGACGCTCACCGCCGCCGAGGTCGTCAACACCTGGGACGAGCGGCGCCTGGCCCGTCTGCTGCGGGAGTACGGCGAGGAGCGTTACGCCTCCCAGATCGCTCGCGCCATCGGCCGAGCCCGGCGTCGCCGCGAGTTCGCCTCCACCCAGCAACTGGTGGACGCGATCAAGAGCGCGGTTCCGGTGCCGGCCCAGTTTGCGGGCGGTCATCCCGCCAGGCGGTCCTTCCAGGCGCTGCGGATCGCCGTCAACGACGAGCTGGTGCAGCTGGAGGAAGCGCTGCCGCTCGCCTGGGACGTGCTCGGTCCTGGCGGACGGCTGGCGGCGATCTCCTTCCATTCCCTGGAGGACCGGTTGGTGAAGCGTTTCGTCGCCGACCGGGCGCGCGGCTGCGTCTGCCCACCCGAACTGCCGATCTGCGCCTGCGGACGCCAACCGGAGGCCGAGCTCCTCACCCGTCGCGCCGTAGCTCCGACACCGGGCGAAGTCGCCGCCAATCCCCGATCCAAGTCAGCGCACCTGCGCGCCGCACGCAAGTTGGAGGTCGATGACACATGACGCCATCCGCGCTCACGCCCGCCGCACGCGGGAGCACGAAGAAGTCCCGCCCGGACACCCCGTCACGGCCGTCTTCGGCCCGCGGCTCCGGGCATCGCTCCAACCTGCGCCGTTCGGTGACCCCGACGGCTTCGCGCCGTGTCTCCGGGCCGGCGGCCGGCGCCGG
>JBAQGP010000419.1:0-3290 GCA_049287845.1 Solirubrobacteraceae bacterium
ATCTCGATCACCTCGACGCCGGGCCCGAGACGCTCGGCCACCCAGCGCGCCTGCACCAGGGCGAGGGCGCTGCCCCGCGTGCCGACGCGCATCAGCGGGGTGGGCGGGGGCGGGTTCCGGGGCGACGACCCCCCGCCGACGCTCGGGCGGGCAGCTCGTGAACCTCGGCCCCCGTCATCCCGAGCTCGCTGTCCGTGTTCTCGTCGAGCTCCGCGGCCGCCGAGACGCCCTCGGCCACCGTCAGCCCGAACAGGTCGCGGATGACGGCCATGCGACCGTGGACGCGGTCGTCATGCATCGCCTTCATCTGGAGGGTGGGCTCGTGGAGCAGCCGGTTGACCACCGCGCGGGCGACCGCGTCGACCCGTTCGAGGTCTCGCGGTGACGCCGACTCCCACTTCCCGCGGTTCTCCTGCACCACCTGGCCCGCGATCTGCGTGGCGTAGGCGCGCAGGGCGGCGAGGGTGGGCAGGACCTCGAGTGACCCGAGCCACGCCGCAAACTTGCCGATCTCCTCCTCGATGATCCCCTCGGCCCGCCGCGCCTCGGCTTGGCGGCCCTTGCGGTTGCGAATGGCGACCGCCTGAAGGTCATCGATGTCCAGCAGCGTCACGCCGTCCAGGCCCGCACAGGCGTCATCGATGTCGCGGGGCACGGCGAGGTCGATGAGCAGCAGCGGGCGCCCCTCCCGCGCTCGCATCACATCCGCGATCTCGCGAACCTCCAGCAGCAGGTGCGGTGACGCGGTGGCCGCCACCACGATGTCGGCGCTCAACAGAGCCTCGGGCAGCTCGTCGAGGGGGATGCTCGTTCCGCGATAACGGCGGGCCAGGCTCAGGGCACGTTCGCGCCGGCGGTTGGCCACGAACACCGTGACGGCGCCGCTGTCGGTCAGGGCGCGGGCGGTGAGCTCGCTCGTCTCGCCGGTGCCGATGATGACCACGCGCCGACCCGTCAGCTCCGCGAGGGTGTCGCGAGCCAGGGCGACCGCCGCCCCGGGGAGGCTGAGCTGGCCCTCACCGACGCGCGTCTCGGTGCGGACGCGCTTGCCGGTGGCCAACGCCGCCCCGAACAGGCGATTGGTGAGGGGACCGGTTGTCTCCCCGGTCAGCGCCGTGTCGTAGGCGCGCTTGACCTGGCCCTGGATCTCAGCCTCGCCGACGAGCATCGACTCCAGGCCCGAGACCACGCGGTAGAGATGCCGTGCCGCGTCGCAGTTGCGGTGCGCGTAGATAGCGCCGGCCAGCTCGGTGGGGCGGATCCCCGCCTGGCGGGCCAGCATCGTCAGCGCGGTCGACTCGGCCTCGACGGGATCGCCGACCACGAGATAGAGCTCGGTGCGGTTGCAGGTCGACACCGCGACGGCCTCGTGCACCTCGGCGGCGCCGCGCAGGTCGCGCAGGAACTCCGTGGCCCGGGCCGTGGGCAGGGCGAGGCGCTCGCGCACCTCGACCGGCGCCGTCTTGTGGGAGACGCCGATGGCCAGCAGCTCGCTCACAGCACCGCCTCGCGCTCCCGCTCCGGCGCGTCGCCGCCGGCTCTGGCCGCCTCGACGTCGCGGCGCAGCGCCACCAGCTCGGTCTCCAGCCGCTGAGCGCGCAGGGCCATGATGGCCACGTAGACGAGGATGAGGAGGACGAACACGATGTAGGCCGCGGCCACGTATTTGCCCGATGTTCCCAGCGGCAGCGCCGGAGCGGAGGCGATCAGGAGGCTCATGACGGCGCCGCGCTCCGTCCCACGGGGCGGACGGCGTCGTCGCCGAGCAGCGTCCGGCGCAGCCGGCGCACCTGCGAGCGGGCGTTCTTGGCGGCCATCTCGAACTTCCACAGCGTCACGTACAGCAGCGCGATCCCGGCCAGCGAGACGACGAACACCAGCCCCATCGAGGCGGGCAGGTTGGCGCTGTTCAGCGTCAGGACTCGCGGGTGCACGTACGCGGTCGCCAGCGACACCGCAAGGTAGTTGAGCGGCACGAACGCGCCGGCGACCACGGCGAACACGCTGGCGTAACGCGCCTGACGCTCGGGATCTTCGATGGAGAAGCGCAGGGGCTGGTAGGTGGCGAAGAGCAGCAGCACGATGAGGAACGAGACCAACGTGGGCTCGTTCCACACCCACCAGTGGCCCCACGACGCCTTGGCCCAGATCGACCCGGTGATCAGGCCCCCGACCCCGAAGATCAGGGCCATGTGGATGGCCACATACGAGCGCATGTCCCACGCGCGGTCGCCGGTCCGCAGGTAGCCGATGGCCAGCAGCCCGCCGAAGATGAACCCCACCAGCGACACGATGGCCAGCGGCACGTGGATGTAGAAGATCTTCTGCACGAAGCCCTGGCTGGCGTCCAGCGGCGCATAGAAGAACACCAGCGCGAGCGCGGCGCCGAGAGTGAGGATGGTGGTCAGCGACAAAACGCGCAGACCCTTGCCGTAAGTGGTGGAAGGAATCGCTAGTCCTCCAAGAGGAAGTCGAACACCGCGTACGCGATCAGTCCGAACACCACATCATAAAGAGCCAGGATCAGCACCCACTTCCCTGGCGGCAGCGACGATGGATGCGCCGCCGCCAGCAGGGGCCCGGCGGCCCGGGCCGTCGCGATCAGCGCCGGGACGAGCAGCGGCAGGCCAAGCATCGGCCCGATCAGGTCCCGCGCCCGGGTGTGGATGGCGATCGCGGAGACGAACGTCCCGATCACCGCCAGGCCCAGGTTGGCCAGCGCCAGCAGAAGGATGAGCCCGGGGAGCGCGTGGCCCAGGGGCGGGCCCAGCAGGAACAGGCCGAACGCCGGCACGGCCACGACCTCGAGCACCACCAGGAACAAGAACAGGGCGGTCGACTTGGCCAGCAGCAGAGCGGTGCGGTCGACGGGCGCGAGCAGGAAGGCGTCGAACCCGCCCTGCTCGCGTTCGGCCACGAACAGCCGGTTGACGCCCAGCATCGCCGCGAAGAGCAGCGTCACCACCAGCACCCCGGCGGCGAGCTGTCCGTCGATCGTCGCGCGGTTCAGCCCGAAGTGGAAGATCACGAACGTCACGAGGGCGAACAGGACCATCGCGGGGACGGTCTCCCACGTGCGCAGCTCCAGGCGCAGGTCCTTGCGCAGCACGACGACGGCGGTTCTCATGGCCGCGGCCTCCCGCCGCTCAGCCCGCGCCTCATGCGTAGAGCTCCCGCAGCCGGTCCTCGCCGAACCGGCCCGGCTCGCCAACGAACGCGGGCCGGCCGTCCTTGAGCGCCAGCACGACGTCGGCCTCGGCCAGCGCCGCCCGCGGGTCATGGCTGGTGAG
>JBAQGP010000420.1:0-6278 GCA_049287845.1 Solirubrobacteraceae bacterium
GAAGGCGATGTGGTCGACCGGACCCGAGCCGGGCGCGCCCGTGCCCCGCTCGTCCACCGTCAGCCCCATGGTCCGGGCGTGCGCTCGGTAGGAGGCGCGATCGGCGATGTGCAGGCACGCGGTGTCGCCGGCATACAGCCAGTAGCCCTGAAACGGCAGGGACGGACGCTTGCCGGTGCGCAGGCCGACGGCGCGCTCGTAGAAGTCCCGCGTAGCCTCGATGTCGTCGCTGAGCACCAGGACGTGCTCCAGCTCGGACACGCCGGCGCTCATCCGCCGGCGGGCAGGCTCTCGCTCGACGCGGGGATCGAGTCGCCGGCGACCGTGCGCAGTAGGTAGGCCGAGTGCAGCCGGCTGGGATCCTCGCGCAGCTCCTTGGCGCTGCCCGAGTACTGGATTCGGCCGCCCTCCATCACATAGGCGCGGTTGGACAGGCCGAGCGCCACCGTGGCGAACTGCTCGATCAACAGCACCCCGGTGCCGGAATCGGCGACCTGGCGAATGGTGGGGATGAGGCGCTGGACGACCACGGGGGCCAGCCCCAGCGACAGCTCGTCGATGATGACGAACCGCGGATTGGAGACGAGCGCCTGCGCGAGCACCACCATCTGCTGCTCGCCGCCCGACAGGGACCGTGTCTGAGTGGAGAGGCGTTTCTGCAGCTCGGGGAACAGGTCAAGCGCATGCGCCCGTCCCTCCGCGGCCGCCTTGCTCTTGAGGGCGTACGTCGCGACCGCGAGGTTGTCCTCCACGCTGAGATCGGGGAGCAGGCGCCGGCCCTCTGGCACGATGGCCAGGCCCGCGTGGCGGATCTTCTCGGGTCGCTGGCGGGCCAGCTCCCGGTCGCCGATGGTGATCGAGCCCGCCTTGAGCGGTAACACGCCACCCACCGCGAGCACCATGCTGGACTTACCGGCGCCGTTGGGTCCCAGGAGCGCGGTGACCTCGCCGGGGGGGACCTCGAGCGAGACATCGCGGACGACGTCGCGGCCGCCGCGGGCCACGGTGAGTCCGGCCAGCTTCAGCGTCTCGCCGCTCACGCTGATCGCCTCCGCTCGGGACCGCGCCCCGCCCACCACGCTTGTATGTCGGCGGCGTGAGTCATCCGGCTGCTGCCGTCTCCTCCGCGCCGAGATAGGCGCGGACGACCTGCTCGTTGCGCAGCACCTCGGCGGTGGGGCCCGAGGCGATCATCTTGCCGAAGTCGAGCACGGCGGTGTTCTCGCAGCAGGACGAGACCAGGCTCATGTCATGGTCGACGAGGATCGTCATCGCCCCGGTGTGCCCGGGGATGCCGCGGATGATCTCCCCGAGGTGCGCCGTCTCGGCCTCGGGCAGCCCGGCGGCCGGCTCGTCGAGCAGCACCAGCCGGGGCTTGCCGACGATCGCCCGCGCCACCTCGACCAGGCGGCGCTGGCCCGCGCCCAGGGTACGGACCTTGTCGTAGGCGACCGACTCTAGCCCGACGAGGCCGATGGCGCCCAGCACGTCCTCCCGCCGGTCTGAGCCGGTGAGCTTGGAGTGCTCATGGATCATCGCCACGTTGTGGTAGACGGACAGGTTCTCGATCGCCTGCTCGGTCTGGAATGTCCGGCGCACCCCCCAGCGGGCGCGGCGGAAGTGGGCCATCGAGAGCAGGTCCTCGCCGAATGCCTTGACGCTGCCCGAGGCGGGGCGCACGAAGCCCGAGAGGACGTTGAAGAACGTCGTCTTGCCGGCGCCGTTGGGGCCGATCAGGCCGCAGGTGCCCGAGTTGAAGGTCACGTTCATTCCATCCAAGGAGGTGACGCCGCCGAAGCGGACGGTGAGCCCGGAGACCTCGATCACGAGGCCGACCCCTCGTTCGTCGCCGACCGCCGGCTTGCCCCGCTGATGAACCTGAACAGTCGGGCGATGTCCCGGGGTAGCTGGTCCACGATGCCCGTCGGAGCGGTTGTCAGCACCTGGAGCACGCCGATGCCGAACAGGATCACCAGCCAGTCGGGCGACACCCCGACGTCGTTGAGGATCGCCGGCAGCAGTTGGAGCAGCAGGCCGGCGACGATCGCTCCCCAGATGCTGTAGGCCCCACCCATCAACACCACAGCCAGCAGCGTGATCGAGTCCTGGGTCTGGAAGTCGATGGAGTAGAGGTAGCGGACCGCTCCGGCCAGGACGCCGCCCGCGACGCCGGTCACAAACGACGCCAACGCGAACGCCCACAGCTTGTACATCGTCGTGTTGATCCCCGCGGCGAGCGCGGCGGGCTCTGACTGGCGGATCGCCGCCCACGCGCGCCCCGGCTTGGTGCGCACGTGGAGGAGCACGACCAGGAACATGATCGCCGCGACGACCACCGAGTAGCGGAAGAACGCCGGGTCGGTGGTGGCGATGCCGGGACGGCGGATCGGCGGGATGTGGAGCAGCGCGCCGTTGTAGCCGCTGAAGCCGTGCCCGCCGTTGGGGAAGTTCAGGGACGCGAGGACGACGGTGATCGCGCCGGCCAGCATCAGGGTGATCAGGGCCAGGTACAGCCCGCGCATGCGCAGGGCCGGCAGGCCGACGAGGGTGCCCAGTGCCATGGTGATGACTCCGGAGGCGAGCAGGACGACCTCGTAGGGCAACGATGTGGCGAAGAGCAGCCGGGCGGCCACCCAGGCGCCGATGGCCAGGACCGCCGCCTGACCCAGGGAGATCAGGCCGACGCGGCCGACCAGGACACCCAGCCCGAGGGCGACGATCGAGTAGACCGCGACCTGGGTCATCGCGTCGATGTAGTAGAGGCTGAGGATCTGCGGCAGGGCGATGAGGACCAGCAGCAGCAGCACCGCGATCACCGCAGCCCGCGTGTAGAAGCCGCGTTCGACCCGCGGCGGCGCGGAGCGCGGCGACGTGGGCTTGGCCTCGGTAGCTAGCTCTGCGGTGCTCATGGTGTCTAGAACTCCTGTCGCGCCAGCGAGAGCACGCGTCGGCGGTTGAGGAACAGCAGCGCGACGGCCGCCAACACGAACGGCGTCATGTCACGGTAGTTGGTGAGCGACGTGATCGGGGTGACGCCGGCGTCGACGACGCCGATCACGATCGCGGCGATGAACGTGATCCAGATCGAGGACAGCCGGGCGATCAGCGCGGCTGCGAGCGACGAGATCACGAGGAACGTCAGCGTGGTGGCGTCCAGCGCCACCAGATCGGCGAGCAGGATCCCGGAGAGGCCGGCCACGATGCCGCAGCCGAACCAGGCCGACGCCTCCACACGGCGGACCGGGACGCCGAGCGTGGCCGTGATCTCGCGATCGTTGGCCATCGCCCGCATGGCGGTCCCGAGCCTGGAGTAACGCAGGAACGCCGTTGTGAGCACGGTGATGATGATCCCCACCGCCAGCGCGATGACGTCGGTGGTCGTCACCTGGATCTGGCCCACCATGAAGCCGTGGTTGTCCGTCGGCAGCGAGATCGATCGCGACGCGCCGCCGTTGGACGTCCACAACAGGTCCATCGTACCGAGCAGGATGAGCGTCAGGCCGAGCGTCGCCGTGGTCTTGACCAGCGGGTCTCGACCCGCCAGCGCTCGGCCGAACACCATCCCGTAGGCCAGCGTGATGACGCCCCCGAAGAGGACGCACACCAGGTACGCCAGCCACTGGTTCATTCCCGAATGGTTGATCAACTGCCATGAGATCAGGGCACCGAACGCTCCCACCGCTCCGAAGGAGAGGTTGAGCACCCCAGTGGTCCGAAACAGCACGATCATCCCAACGCCGGATAGGGCATACACCCCTCCCAACGCCAAGCCGGTGACGAGAAACGGCTGCTCGTTCTGCCAGCTGGGAAGCGACAGTGCCAGGTGGATCAATGGATGCACGTTCAGCGCCCCGATCTCATAGTCGTCTCAGATCATCCTTTACTCACGAGATCCCGGCCGCCTTCGCCGCTGACCGGTACTGCGCGATCTGCGGATCGGCCGCGGAGATGGCGGTGCAGCCCTGGGCCGTCACCATCTTCCCATTATTGGGCGTCACCGTGTAGTCGGAGTTGTTCGGGATATGCAGCGCCACCTTGCCGTAGGTCCACGGCAGGCACAGCATCTCAGACTTGTAGCCCTTGATGCCCAGGATCGCCTGGTTGACGCTCTTGACCGTGTAGTCGCCCTTGACCGTCTCCAACGCCTGGGTCAGGAACTTGGCCAGCAGGTAGCCGAACTGGCTGAACGAGCCGATCCCGCCGGCCACGCTGGAGCCGTACTTGGCGAGGATCGCCTTGTAGTTCTGGATCTCAGGTCCGTTGTGGTCGTCGGGGTCGACGGCCTCGGAGTTGACGAACAGCTTCTTGTTCCACTTCGGTCCCAGCGCCTTGGCCAGGAAGTCGGTGTCACACGGCGTCGAGCAGCCCCATGACTTGACGCGGTCCTCAACGCCCAGCTTCTGGGCGGCCTGGAGGATGACCAGCGCCTCCGGCGGGGTGAAGTTGAGGATCACCGAGCCGTTGGGGCCGGCGGAGTTGACCAGGTTGAGCGCCACCGAGTTGGCGTCGTTGATCGGCACGTTCTCGGTGAGCTCCGTGATCGGCACGCCCTTGGACTTCGCGATCGCCGCGGGACCCGCGGCGATGTAGCCGGTGCCCGGGACGTTGGACTGGACGAACACGATCTTCTTGGCGCCGAGCACGTCAAGCGCGTACTGCACTGCGCCGTCGGAGCTGTAGCGCGGGCCCATGTTGACCGCGGCGCTGTTGGGGGTCGACCAGCACTCCGGGGCGATCCCGGCGTTCATCTCGTAGATGCCGAGCTGCTTCCAGTAGGCCTGGTCCAGCGTGCACTCCAGCAGGTCGAAGACGCCGTCGATCGCGACGACGTGATCGGACTGGATCAGCTTGTGGGCCGCCGCCGTGATCTGTGCGGGCTGCGTCTGGTCAAGCTGGACGAACAGTTTCAGCGGATGGCCGTTGACCCCGCCGTTGTCGTTGACGCAGTTGAAGTACGCCTGGATCATGTTCGGGCCGTCGGTGAAGTCCGTGCCCGGCTGATGGGTGTCGATGGTGCCGATGTTGATCGGCGTGCCGGTGGCCTTGGTCCCCGGCTTGGGACCGCACGAGGACACGTCGGCGGTCGTTCCGCCACCCCCGCTCGTGCCGGTGCTGCCTCCGCTCGTGCCGGTGTTGCCGGCCGCGCTCGATGTTGCTGCGCTCGAGCTGGTCCCGCCGCTGCTGCTGGTGGCGGAGCTGCTCGAGCTGCTTTTGCTGCTGCCACATCCCGCCAGCGCAAGTAGCGCGACGGCAGCCACCGATGCGAGTCCGATCCGCATCCGTGGCATGAGGTGATAACTCCTCACGGCTCTCCTCTCCTCAGGGTGTCTCGCCGGCCCCGAGATCCGCTCGAGGCTGCGCGCATACTAATTGTGCATCCGGCTGCATGCAAGAAGCGACTAACACACCCCCAATCGTGGGGGTCAGGGCGCTATTCCCCGGGTTTCGGTCATTTCTTGCATGCAACGACTCTCCCGCATACACTGCCCCCGCCTCAAACGGTCTGCCGGGCACATCCGCCCGCTCTGACCAGCCCTGCCGGGCACGGCGATCGCATTGGCCAGGCCAGCTCACCGAACCCAGATCACGAAGGCGGTCCTCCGCCTCCGCGAGCTGATCTTCAATGGGCGGTTCTCGCCGGGTGAACGGATGTCGGAGCTGCCGCTGGTCGAGCTGCTGGGCGTGAGCCGCACCCCGCTGCGCCTGGCGCTGGCCGAGCTCGAGCATGAGGGCCTGCTGCGCGGCCTGCCCGGCGGCGGCTACGTCGTGCGCGAGTTCACCCAGGGCGACGTGCGCGACGCCATCGAGCTGCGCGGCGTGCTCGAGGGCACCGCGGCCCGTTTCGCCGCCGAGCGCGGGGCCCCGGCGCGTGACCTGGCGGCGCTGCGCGCCACCAACGAGACGATCAAGACGCTGGTGCACCGTGCCGACTACGAGTCCTTCGAGCGCTATCTGCGCCTCAACGAGGAGTTCCATGCGCGGCTGCTGAAGATGGCCCGCAGCCCGCTGCTGGTGCGCTCGCTGGAGGGGATCGTGTCGCTGCCGTTCGCCGGCCCCAGCGCGCTCGTCTTCGCCCAGGCCGAGCTGCCGGCCTCGCGCGACATCCTGGTCATCGCCTACCGCCACCACACGGGGCTGATCGACGCCATCGAACGCCGCCAGGGCGCGCGGGCCGAGAGCCTCGCGCGCGAGCACGCCCGGCTGGCCATGGCCAACCTCGAGATCGTGGTGCAGCACCGCGACGTGCTCGGGCACGTGCCGGGAGCAGCGCTCATCAC